>JBARVM010000325.1:0-3513 GCA_049646265.1 Paracoccaceae bacterium | reverse complement strand
GCCGCCGCCAGCCCCTCCGCCAGTTTGCGCGCCATCCTTGTTCCAAGGGAGGAGGCATTCCGCGCCCCGACCAGCGCCACCATAGGCCGCTTGAGGCAGGCCATCTCGCCAATGGCCCATAAGAGTGGCGGCGCATCGGAAATTTCGGCAAGAAGGGCGGGGTAGTCGCCATCGCCCTTGCAGATCATCCGCGCCCCAAGTTTGCGCGCCGCCCGCATTTCGGCAAGGGCGACAGCTTCGGGGCAGGCGGTATATTTGGCAACACCGGCGGCGCGGGCAATTTCCGGAAGGGCCTGCAGGGCCGCCGGCGCAGATCCATATTCAGTCAGCAATCGGTGGAATGTGGTGGCCCCAACCCGGTGGGAGCGAATGAGGCGGAGCCACGACAGCTTGTCGTCTTCCGTGGTGGGTGGGGTGAAGGGGGTGGGGTAAGAGAACAAACCTTTAACCCTCGTGTCTTCGCCTCAATCGCAGGTTCAATCTGCAACCTTAAGGTTAATTAAGTGTTACGATTCGCCTGATCTTTCCGGTCCGATGATTATTCTGCGTCTGTGGCGGAAAAAACCTTTGGACAAAGATATCTCAGGCTCAGCCAGAGCGCCCCTGCATAAAGCGCGCCAAAGATGCCGAACAGAAGTATGACAAGGGCGGCGAACTTCCCGTCAAGACCGCCGCGCGCAAGTGCAAACACGCCGGCGCCGGCCATTGCGACCAAAGCGCCTGCCGTCAGCGCCGAGGCCCAGCCAATCCAGCCGGTACGGCTCGCCCACCAGCCGGGATCGTTCCGGTCGCAGGAGAAAGGCCTTCATGCGGCGGATCCGCCGACAGTAAGCCCGCCGATCAGCAAGCTGGGCTGGCCAACGCCGACCGGCACCCATTGGCCCGCCTTGCCGCAATTGCCGATACCGGGGTCAAGCGCCATATCATTGCCGATTGCGCGGATATTCTTGAGCGCCGTCGCACCGTTGCCGATCAGCGTGGCGCCCTTGACCGGCTCGCCCACAATGCCGTTGCGCACCCGGTAAGCCTCCGTACAGTTGAAGACGAACTTGCCGTTGGTGATATCGACCTGACCGCCGGAAAAGCCCACGGCGTAGATCCCATCCTTCAGCCCCGACAGGACTTCTGCAGGCGTGGTCGTGCCGCCGAGCATATAGGTGTTGGTCATGCGCGGCATCGGCATATGGGCGTGGCTTTCGCGCCGGCCATTACCGGTTGGCGCCACCCCCATCAGACGGGCATTCTGGCGGTCCTGCATATAGCCAACCAGAATGCCATCCTCGATCAGCACATTGGCGGCACTGGCCGTACCTTCATCATCAATGGTGATGGAGCCGCGCCTGTCGGCCAGGGTTCCGTCATCCAGCACCGTCACCCCCGGCGCTGCAACCCTTTGCCCCATCAGCCCGGCAAAGGCCGAAGTTTTCTTGCGGTTGAAATCGCCCTCGAGCCCGTGGCCCACCGCCTCGTGCAGCAAAACCCCGGGCCAGCCGGGGCCGACCACCACATCCATCACCCCCGCGGGGGCGGGCACCGCGTCAAGGTTCACAAGCGCGATGCGCAACGCCTCATTCGCGACGGCCTGCCAATGGCCGGGCTGCATCATGCCGACCAGCCCGGTGCGCCCGCCGCCACCGTAAGAACCGCTCTCGCGGCGGCCATCCTTTTCGACGATGACAGAAATATTGAGCCGCGCCATCGGGCGGATGTCCGAGACGAGCCCGCCTTCGGGGCGCAGCACGAACACTTCCTGCAGGCTGGCGGCCAGCGTGGCCGAAACCTGCACCACACGGGAATCAAGCGCCCGGGCATAGGCGTCGATCTCGCGCAGGGTTTCGACCTTGAGGGTAAAGGTGCCGTCGAGCAACGGGTCGGCGTCGCCGTAGCGCCGCGCATTGGTACCGGCGGGCGCATCGGCAAGCGTGCCACCACCCGCGCCGACGGCCAGCCGGGCGGTTTCGGCAGCACGGGTCAGAGCGGCCTCTGACAGTTCGGTCGAATGGCCGTAGCCGGACACATCGCCCAGCACCGCGCGCAGGCCGAATCCCTCGGCCGCGTCATAGCTGGCGTTGCGCAGCCGCCCGTCATCAAAAACCAGCGCTTCGGACCGGCGGCGCTCCAAAAACAGCTCTCCATCATCGGCCCCCGCCACGGCGCCGCGCAGAATCGTCAGGGCGCGCTTTTCGTCCAGATGGGTCTCGAAGGGGCTAAAACGGCCTTCTGTCATGGTCTTTCCTTCCTTGCCCGCCGCCAACGGGCGAAAAGCGGCGCTGTGCCGCACTGGTTTTGCTTGTCGCCTGCCCACTAATATGATTTTAGAAGTCGCGGATACAACCGGCCCGGCGCGCCTTTTGGGCAATGGGACCAGATCGGCCGATGAGCCGTGGCACAAACGGGATAACGACATGCGTTTTGCAAACATTCTTACAGGCCTTGCAGGGGCAGTTTCTACGATCACCTTGGCAGGCGCCGCTCTTGCACAAGATGGTATCGACGGGCTGGAACGGGTCGGCAAGCCTCATGCCGGCGGCACAGGCTTTCAGCCGGCCGCGACGGAATTGGCGATTGACCAGCAGTGGCTGGACGGGGCCCTGCTGTGGCTTTGCATCATTGTCTCCGGCTTCGTGATGGTCCTGCTGGCGATCGTTATCCTGCGCTTCAATGCCAAGGCCAACCCGACGCCCGCCCGCTTTACCCACAACACGCCCCTGGAAATCGTCTGGACGCTGGTTCCGGTGCTGATCCTGCTGGTGCTCGGCGCCTATTCGCTGCCAGCCCTGTCCAAGCAGCAGGAGATTCCCCAGGAAGCCGACGTCACGATCAAGGCGACGGGTAACCAGTGGTACTGGTCCTATGAATATCCTGACGAAGGCGTGGCCTTCGACAGTTTCATGCTCGAGAAAGACAAGCTGGCCGAATTTGGCTATAATGACGACGAATATCTTCTGGCCACTGACACAACGGTCGTGGTGCCGATCAACAAGGTTGTCGTGGTGCAGGTGACGGCGGCTGACGTGATCCATTCCTGGACGATCCCGGCCTTTGCGGTGAAACAGGACGGGGTTCCGGGCCGGATTGCCGAACTGTGGTTCAAGCCAACGCGTGAGGGTGTCTATTTCGGTCAATGTTCGGAACTTTGCGGCAAGGATCATTCCTACATGCCGATCACCGTCAAGGTCGTGAGCGAGGCTGTCTATGCCGACTGGCTCGCCCGCAACAAGAGCGCTGACGCCGGTGGCGCGGCGACCCTGAAGGTCGCGGCGAACTAAGGCGACGATCTGCCATTTTCGATTGTCGGCGCGCGGCTCATCTGCTGTGTGTCGACACCAACACCGGGGACAGGATGAGCGATTTCACCGCCATAGATCACAGCAACGAGGCAGGGTTCGGCGATTTCGTCGCGCTCTTGAAGCCGCGTGTGATGTCGCTGGTGGTCTTTACAGCCTTTGTCGGGCTGGTGGTGGCGCCGGTCACGGTGCATCCGTTCGTGGCCTTTACCGCCATCCTCTTCAT
>JBARVM010000324.1:0-7968 GCA_049646265.1 Paracoccaceae bacterium | reverse complement strand
GTGGTGCATACCGGCGACTTCAAGCTTGATGGCTCGCCCGTCGTTGGCGATCCTTTCGACCCAGAAGACTGGCACCGGCTGGCGCGCGAAGCAGGGCAGGTGCGCGCCCTTGTCTGCGATAGTACCAATGTCTTTTCGCACCTGCCGGGCCGGTCCGAGGCCACGCTTGCCAAGCCGATTTCAGAACTGATCGCGGCGCAAAAGGGGCTGGTGGTCGCTACGACCTTTGCCTCCAACGTGGCGCGGCTGAAAACGCTGGCAGAGGCGGGGGTGGCTGCGGGCCGTTCCATCTGCCTTTTGGGGCGGGCGATGAACAAGATGGTTACGGCCGCCGCCCAGACCGGTGTGCTGACGGGCTTTCCGCAGATCCTGTCGCCGGAAAAGGCCGAGGATGTGCCGCGCGGCAATCTGATGCTGATCGTAACCGGCTCACAAGGCGAACGGCGTGCGGCCTCAGCCCAGTTGGCACGGGGCAAATATCTGGGCCATGAGCTGAGCGAGGGGGATACGTTCCTCTTTTCCTCCAAGACCATTCCGGGCAATGAAAAGGGCGTCATTCGCATCGTCAATGCCCTGTCGGAAAAAGGCGTCGATATCATTGATGATCGCGACGGGAAATATCATGTGTCCGGCCATGCCAACCGCCCCGATCTGGAAGCGGTGCATGAGTTGATCAACCCTGTGATGCTGATCCCCATGCATGGCGAACATCGCCATTTGCGCGAACACAGCAATATCGCGCGGGACAAGGGCATTGGCAGCCGGGTGGTGACCAATGGCATGATGGTGTCGCTGATGGGCGATGTGCCAGAGGTTGTCGATCAGATCGAGGCCGGGCGCACCTATCTTGATGGATCGGTATTGATTGGCGCCATGGACGGTGTTGTGCGGGATCGTATCCGCATGGCGCTGAACGGGCTGGTCTTGACGACGGTGATCGTCGATGAGGATGACCAACCGCTTGGCGACCCGTGGGTGGAGCTTTTAGGCCTGCCGGAGGTTGGCCGGTCTGGCAAGCCTTTTGCCGATCAGCTGGAGGCAGAACTGGCAGAGTTCCTGTCAAACGCGCCCGACAAGGTGCTGCGGGACGATGAAAAGCTGGACGAGCAGATCAAGCGGATCGTGCGCCAAATCGCCCTCGAAGAGGTCGGCCGCAAGCCGGAAGTGACCACGGTGATCAGCCGTTTGGTGGCGGAATAGGCGCACGCATTTGCGCCTTTCAGCCTTGCTGAAATCCTGCCGGGCCGATTAGCCGTCGGAGCTGTTCTGCTTGGCCATGCTGCGCATCAGAAAATCGGGTACGTGATCGCCAAGACCGACAACCGGGCTGTCGCGCCCCTCGTCCCGGCGCCGGTTGTCGCGGCGGGGGGCGGGTTTTTCATCAGCTTTCGGGCGGTTCGAGGGCCTGCGATCGGATTTAGGCTCGCGTTCGCCCTGTGATTCCTGTCGACGCTCTGTGCGGATGTCCGGCTTTTCTGTAGCTGCGGTTACAGGATTGGCGGCATGCTTGCGCGCGTCGGGCTTTTCGTCCGTACCAGCGGTATCGGCAAACTGCGGTTCGGCGGCTATCGGCGCCATAGAGGCTTCTTGCCCATGTGGTTTCACCGGGCGCGAACGGCGGTCATCCCGACCAGACTTTTCCCGTGGGGCCGCTGATTTGCCGCCCCGGCCCGCATCCTTGCGCGGCGGTTTTTGCGCGGCCTCGGAAAGTTCGAACCCTTCGGGGATCGCGGTGCGCGGGATCTCTCTTTGGATCAGCTGCTCGATCGCGTCGAGATATTTCTGGTCGGACCCGGTAGCGAGGGTGATGGAGATACCCTTGCGCCCGGCGCGACCGGTACGGCCGATCCGGTGCACATAATCTTCGGCATGGCTGGGAACGTCGAAGTTGAAGACATGGCTGACACTGGGAATGTCGAGGCCGCGCGCAGCCACGTCCGAAGCCACCAGAAACCGCAAGGAACCATCGCGGAACCCGTCAAGGGTTTTCATCCGCTGACTTTGTTCCAGATCGCCGTGAATGGGGGCCGCGTCATAGCCGTGGGCCTTCAGCGACTTGGCGAGGATATCCACCTCTGTCTTGCGGTTGCAAAAGAGGATGGCGTTGGTACAGGCCTCGCCCTCGGCCTTGATGATGGCGCGCAGAAGTTCGCGTTTCTGCTTGGCGGCCTGATCCTTGCGGGTCGGGGTGATGCTGATCAGCCGCTGTTCGATCGTCTCGGAGGAGGTTGCCTGGCGCGCAACCTCGATCCGGGTCGGGGCGTGCAGGAACGTGTTGGTGATCCGTTCGATCTCCGGCGCCATGGTCGCACTGAAAAACAGTGTCTGGCGGGTGAAGGGTGTCATCTGGAAGATCCGCTCGATATCTGGGATGAAACCCATGTCGAGCATGCGGTCGGCCTCGTCCACCACCATGATCTGAACGCCGGTCAAGAGAAGCTTGCCGCGTTCGAAATGGTCCAACAGGCGGCCGGGGGTGGCGATCAGCACATCAACGCCACGGTCGATAAGCTTGTCTTGTTCGCCAAAGCTGACGCCGCCGATCAACAGCGCCTTGGTCAGCTTGGTATGTTTGGCATAGGTGTCGAAGTTTTCGGCCACCTGTGCGGCCAGTTCCCGCGTCGGCGCCAGTACCAGCGAGCGCGGCATGCGCGCCCGGGCGCGGCCGCGACCCAGAAGGGTGATCATCGGCAGAGTAAAGCTGGCGGTCTTGCCGGTGCCTGTCTGGGCTATGCCCAGAACATCCTTGCCCTCAAGGGCGGGTGGTATGGCCCCGGCCTGAATGGGGGTCGGGGTTTCGTAACCCGCTTCGGCAATGGCTTGCAGGACCTTGGGGTCCAGTTTCAGGTCGGAGAATTTTGTCATAAGCGTCCATCAATCTGCGGTATCGGACCGCAAGGGTGAAAGGCGCTACTACCGGGCGCCCTGCGTCGTGGGGTCATCTGACCCCTTGGGCGTCCGATAGTTTGTTTGCGATCAAAGGTCAAGGAGGGCGCGCGGGGCCGCGGCCCTCTACCCGGGTGCCAATACCTGGGCTGGATTGCGGTGCGCCGGCGCGTGGCAGGCCAAGCGCCGTCGTGAAAATGCAGACGCCGCTCGCGGGGGCTGGTGCGAGCGGCGTCTGTCTTTGGTCACCTGACCCCGGTGCGGCGGGGTGGTAACCTCTGCCCGTGGTTGGCTTCGCTAGGTCTTGAGCCTGCGCCGCCCAGCCGCCGCCGCAGCACCAAGGGCCGTCAACAGCAGCAGACCGGCCGCGGGGGCAGGGATTGGTGCTGTATCCATGCGTATCGCTCCCAGATGGAAGTTCGTGTCAGTGCCGGAACGGGCATTGACCAGAAGCGAGATACTATAGGTGCCAGCCGCAAAAAGTTGGGACCAGACGCTGAAGTTCGGATCGCCTGCCGCCGCGTCGAAATTCCCTCCGACGAAAGAGGCGCCATTGTTGGGCAAAGAGGTCAGGCCTTGCGAAACATTGTCGACGAATACTTCGAACTGATCGCCGGACGTGTAACCATCCGCGATGGTTACAAGGGCGTTGCCCGCGACGGTAAATTCGAACGTCTTGGTAGCGAAATTTCCGATGGCGCCGAAACCAAAGAGATTCCACCCGCTATCAGGCGTCAAGGTCACAGCAAATGCGCTGGTCGCCGTGCTTAGCGTTGCCGCGAGGGCAAGCGCAGTAATTTTTGAATGTTTCATAACAGCTCCAGTTCCCAGTAGTGCCCGCCCTCTATCCAGCGCAATTGGGACAATATTTTGGCAAATTCTCATCGTTTCCGGTCTGGGGCCAATAATGCGGAAAAGGCCTAAATACGCCGGACTGTTCGCGAAAGCGGCGGTTTTAGTGGAATTTTCGCAAAGAAGATGGCGCCGATCTGGCGATTGCAGGACAGAATCAGCCAGAATCGCGGGCAAAATAGGGTGGGGCGATCGCCGATCACCACAATTTCGCCATATTTGATCGCCTGAAATGTGGCAGATCGTCGTCAAATCGGCGGAAATCCGCCCTAGATCATCATTTCCTTGGTTGCCGTCAGCTTCACCTGGGGATGATCACGGGCGACGCGGTCAATGTCCCACTGCAGGCGCGTCAAATAGACCATGTCGCCGTCATGGTCGGTGGCGATATGGCCCTTGTTGGCCGTGACAAAGCTGTCGACAGCGGGTTTGGCGCCGGCGATCCAGCGGGCGGAGGTGAATTGCGAAGGCTCGAACCGCACGGGCAGGGAATATTCCTGCTCGATCCGGCTGGCGAGCACTTCGAACTGCAAGGCGCCGACCACGCCAACGATAAAGCCGGAGCCGATGGCGGGTTTGAAAACCTTGGCGGCACCTTCTTCGGCAAACTGCATCAGCGCCTTTTCCAGATGTTTGGCCTTCATCGGGTCGCCCGCCCGCACGGTTTGCAAAAGTTCGGGCGCAAAGGAGGGGATGCCGGTAAAGCGCAGGCCTTCCCCCTCGGTCAGTGCATCGCCGATGCGCAGCTGGCCGTGATTGGGAATACCGATGATATCGCCTGCCCATGCCTCTTCGGCCAGCTCGCGGTCGGCGGCAAGGAACATCACCGGGTTGGAAATTGCCATGGTTTTCTTCGACCGCACATGAAGCAGTTTCATACCCCGTTCAAAATGGCCCGAGGCAAGGCGGACAAAGGCGACACGGTCGCGGTGCTTGGGATCCATATTGGCCTGCACCTTGAAGACAAAGCCCGCCACCTTTTCCTCTGCCGCGCCGACGGGGCGTTCGGCGGCCTTTTGCGGTTGCGGCTCCGGCCCATAGGCGCCGATGCCCGACATCAGCTCCTTGACCCCAAAGGAATTGATCGCAGAGCCGAACCAGATCGGCGTCATATGACCTTCCAGAAAAGACTGGCGGTCAAAGGCGGGCAAAAGCTCGCGCGCCATCTCCAGCTCTTCGCGCAACTTGGCCAACTGCGCAGCGGGCACATGTTCGGCAAGCTTCGGATCGTCCAGCCCGTTGATCTTGATGCTTTCGGCAACGCGGTTGCGGTCGGCGCGGTCCATCAGTTCCAGCCGGTCGTTGAGCATGTCGTAACAGCCCAGAAAATCGCGGCCCATGCCGATCGGCCAGGAGGCGGGCGAAACGTCGATGGCCAGATTTTCCTGAATCTCGTCGATGATCTCGAATGTGTCGCGGCTTTCGCGGTCCATCTTGTTACAGAAGGTAACGATGGGCAGGTCGCGCAGGCGGCAGACCTCGAAAAGCTTGCGGGTCTGGCTTTCGACACCCTTGGCGCCGTCGATGACCATGACGGCCGCATCGACGGCGGTCAGGGTGCGGTAAGTATCTTCGGAAAAGTCGGAGTGGCCGGGCGTGTCGACCAGATTGAACCGGTAGGGGCCAAAGTCGAAGGACATGGCAGAGGCGGAAACAGAAATGCCGCGATCCTGCTCCATCTTCATGAAGTCGGACCGGGTGCGCCGCGCCTCGCCCTTGGCACGGACCTGACCGGCCATCTGGATGGCTCCTCCAAAAAGCAGGAACTTTTCGGTCAAGGTGGTCTTGCCCGCATCCGGGTGCGAGATGATGGCAAAGGTGCGCCTGCGGGCGATTTCGGGCGGCAGGGCCGAGGTGGAATGGGTCTCTTTCAGCATGAGGAGCGCTTTAGCCGATGCGTGGCGGCGCTGCAATCACTGCCTTGGGACAGCGACGGGTTGTCAAACCAGATCGTGATGATCCGCATGCCCGCTTGAGCCAGCGGGGCGCGCTACGTCTGTCTCGGCGCGGAAAAGCGTGGTGGGATTGACCCGTTCCAGAATGACCCGCCCCGCCTCGCTGGCGAAATGCGGGTGCTGGCGCAGGCCCGGCAACTCGCGCAGCAGGCCGCTGACCATATCGTCCGGCAAAAGGCCCAGCGTATCGTCATTGACCATCAGGCTTTCGACGGGGATCCCTTCGGCATAGATGATCTCATGCCGGTCGAAAACGAGACTATAATAGTCAACATAGCCACCCGCGCGCCGCCATACACGTTGGTCATCGACCAGATGTTTGGCCTGCACCAATACTTCTGCCCCGGCTGAAAGACGCCGCGCACCGCGCTGGTAAAGGAAGATCCGGTGGTGCGGGCTCACAACCAGATCGCCGCAATTGCCAAGCGTGCCCGCCGAGATGACCACCGGCGCGAAACTGCCCTGCGCACGCAACGAGGCATGGCCGATCCAGCGGATCGGTTGCGGGCCATTGTCGCGCGTCAGGATCGTGTCGCCGGCCGCCAGTGTTTCGATGGCGACCGGTCGTCCGCCCGGTAGGGTAATCATTGTGCCGGCCGCGAAGGACACGCAGATGATATCGGCCAGGCGCAGATCGCCGAGATTGTCCCCCGCCTCGATCAACGAATATTCCTTGCGCGGGGTCATCGGCGACAGAGGCAAGGCATAGGTGGTGCCCGACGCCTCGTGCCAAACGGTGACGATGGTAAGGCGGTCGCCATCGGCGGCGAGCAACGTCAGGTTGGCCAGAAAGAACAGCTGGTCGCCGGGCTGGCCGATTTGCGAACCCTCACCGACCTCCTGGGGCAGGTTGCCCGTGCCGCGCGCCAGTGCCAGCCGCTTTGGCCGCGCTTCCGGTTTCAGCCGGTAGATATCGCCTAGCGCGCAATCCTCCACCCCGCCGATTGCGTCGCCCTGATTGGCACCCAAGACCGCGCGGATAGCGCCAGCCTGATAGGCCTGCACATGATAGCTGGGCATCTGATCGATCGCCTTTGTCATCATTCCTTGTCGCGCGATTTTGCGACGCTGACAAGCATGGGTGAAATTGGTTAGCAAATCCGAAAAGGGCATAGTCCCGGCGCAGGGGAAATCGGGATTGGGTCGTGTATCTGCTTCGGTTATGCTCGGGCAAACTCGCCATGGGGGAAAAGATGGATCTGGGAATAAGGGGAAAACGGGCGCTGGTCACGGCGGCCTCGAAAGGTCTGGGGCGGGGCTGCGCCGCGGCCTTGGCAGAGGCGGGGGTGGATATGGTGATCAATGCCCGCGGAGCCGAGGCGCTGGAGGAGACGGCGCGCGAGCTGGCGCGCCAATATGGAGTCAAGGTGACCCCGGTCGCCGCCGATATCACCACGGAAGCCGGCCGCGCCCAAGTGCAGGCGGCGGCAGGCCCCATCGACATTCTGGTGACCAATGCAGGCGGGCCGCCGCCCGGCCTTTGGTCCGACTGGTCGCGTGCGGATTTCATCAAGGCGCTTGACGCCAATTTGCTGACGCCCATCGCCCTGATGCAGCAGGCGCTGCCGGGGATGATCGCGCAGGGGTGGGGTCGGGTGGTCAATATCACTTCGGCCTCGGTCAAGGCGCCGATCGCCACCCTTGGCCTGTCCAATACCGCCCGCGCCGGGTTGACCGGCTTTGTTGCCGGAACCGCCCGGCAGGTGGCCGGGCAGGGCGTGACCATCAACAACCTGCTTCCGGGGATTCATGCGACCGACCGCGCCGTCGCACTGGACCGGGCGGCGGCCGAAACGCAAGGCACAACGACAGAGGCCGCGACAAGGGCGCGTTTTGCCACGATCCCTGCCGGGCGTTACGGGACAGCGGCGGAGTTTGGCGCCATGTGCGCCTTTCTCTGCTCGACCCATGCGGGCTTTATCGTCGGGCAGAATATCCTCCTGGACGGTGGCGCGACCAACGCGACGCTTTAGCCACGGAAAGGCCTTTCGCCTGCGCCTGTGTCCCTGTGATCTTGCGGGCGGGCGCCTGCGCTGCTATCCCCTTCGAATGTCCGAGGATTTCGGTCGGAGAAGGGAATGAATGCTATCACCGCCACCGACCGGCTTGTCGTAGAGGGGCTGGTCCGCAGCTTTGGCGGGCGGCCTGTGGTTGACGATGTTTCCTTTGCCATTCCGCCGGGGCAGGTGACCTGCCTTCTCGGCCCCTCTGGCTGCGGCAAATCCACGACGCTGCGTCTGGTGGCGGGGGTGGATATGCAGGATCGCGGCCGGAT
>JBARVM010000323.1:0-3257 GCA_049646265.1 Paracoccaceae bacterium | reverse complement strand
ACCTTCAGCGCCAGCGCCATCTGCACCGTCTGCTTTTTCAGCTCGGCCACGGTTTCGGCCGAAAGCGAATGCGGCGGCAGACAGCAGGCGCTGTCGCCGGAATGGACGCCCGCCTCTTCGATATGTTCCATGATGCCGGCGACATGGACCTGTCTGCCATCCGACAGGGCATCGACATCCACCTCTATCGCGCCGGACAGATAGCTGTCCAACAGGACCGGGTTCTTGCCCGAGACATTGACGGCGGTGGTGATATAGCGCTTCAGCTGATCCATGTCGCGCACGATCTCCATCGCGCGGCCACCAAGGACGTAAGAGGGGCGGATAACCAGCGGAAAGCCAACACGTTCAGCGATTTCAATGGCTTGCGCGTCAGACGAGGCAATGCCGTTCACCGGCTGCTTCAGGCCAAGATCGTTCAAAAGCTTCTGGAAACGCTCCCTGTCCTCGGCAAGGTCGATCGCGTCCGGCGAGGTGCCAAGGATCGGGATCCCCTCGTCATGAAGCGCATTGGCGAGTTTCAGGGGCGTCTGGCCGCCGAACTGGACGATGACCCCGTGGAGCGTGCCGTTTTCCTGCTCGACCCGCAGAATTTCCATCACATGTTCAAAGGTCAGCGGCTCGAAATACAGACGGTCCGATGTGTCATAATCGGTCGAGACGGTTTCGGGGTTGCAGTTGACCATGATCGTCTCATAGCCCGCCGCCGTCAGCGCGTAACAGGCGTGACAGCAGCAATAGTCAAATTCGATACCCTGACCGATCCGGTTGGGACCGCCGCCAAGGATCACCACTTTTTTCGCGGCAGAGGGGCGGCTTTCACATTCCACATCGCCCATCGCAGGAGCTTCGGAGGTGGAATACATATAGGGTGTTTGCGCCTCGAACTCGGCGGCACAGGTGTCGATCCGTTTGAAGGCGGCGGTGACGCCAAGCGCAAGGCGGGCCTTGCGAACTGCTGCCTCTGTCTTGCCGGTCAGATGGGCCAGACGCGCATCGGTAAAGCCCATCATCTTCAGTTGACGCATCGCGGCGGCGTCGCGCGGCAGCCCTACCTCTTTCACCGTTGCCTCGGCCTCCACAATCTCGCGGATGCGGGCAAGGAACCATGGGTCGAACGCGGTGGCCTGATTGATCGCCTCGTCCGTGAGCCCGTGGCGCATGGCCTGAGCGATCAGCCGCAGGCGGTCCGGCGTTTGCGCGGAGATGGCCTTGACGATGGCGGCGCGGTCGGGGGCACCCTCGATCGCGATCTCGTCAAAACCGGAGAGGCCGGTTTCCATCGAGGCCAGCGCCTTTTGCAAGCTCTCATGGATGGTGCGGCCGATGGCCATCGCCTCGCCCACCGATTTCATCGCGGTGGTGAGTTCGGCCTTGGCGCCGGGGAACTTCTCGAACGCAAAGCGCGGGATCTTGGTGACGACATAATCGATGGTCGGCTCGAACGAGGCGGGCGTGACCTTGGTGATGTCATTGTCCAACTCGTCGAGCGTATAGCCGACGGCCAGTTTCGCCGCGATCTTGGCGATGGGAAAGCCGGTGGCTTTTGACGCCAGCGCGGATGACCGCGAGACGCGCGGGTTCATCTCGATCACCACCATGCGGCCGTCTTTGGGATTGACCGCCCATTGCACGTTCGACCCGCCGGTTTCGACCCCGATCTCGCGCAGGACCGCGATCGAGCCGTTGCGCATGAGCTGATATTCCTTGTCGGTCAGCGTCAGCGCCGGGGCCACGGTGATACTGTCGCCGGTATGGACGCCCATCGGATCGACGTTTTCGATGGCGCAGATGATGATGGCGTTGTCGGCCTTGTCGCGCACCACCTCCATCTCGAATTCCTTCCAGCCAAGCAGGCTTTCGTCGATGAGGATCTGCGCGACAGGAGAGGCATCGAGGCCGGAGCGGCAGATACGTTCGTAATCGTCGCGGTTATAGGCGACGCCGCCGCCGGTGCCGCCAAGTGTGAAGGCCGGGCGGATGATAGCGGGCAGGCCCACATATTCTATCGCCGCCATCGCCTCGGCCACGCCGGCATTGATATCATATTTGCCGTCGGCCCGTTTCGGCGCGGCGATGATCGTCGCCTTGGGATTTTCCAGCCCCAGTCGGTCCATCGCCTCGCGGAACAGTTTGCGATCCTCGGCCATTTCGATTGCGGCACGGTTGGCGCCTATCAGCTCGACGTTGAATTTCTCCAGCACACCCATATCGGCAAGGGCGAGCGAGGTATTAAGCCCGGTCTGCCCGCCCATGGTCGGCAACAGCGCGTCGGGCCGTTCCTTTTCGATGATCTTGGCGACAACTTCGGGGGTGATCGGTTCGATATAGGTGGCATCGGCCAGCCCCGGGTCGGTCATGATCGTCGCGGGGTTGGAGTTGACGAGGATGACCCGGTAGCCTTCTTCGCGCAGCGCCTTGCAGGCCTGAGCGCCGGAATAATCGAACTCGCAGGCCTGACCGATGACGATGGGCCCGGCGCCGATGATCATGATGGATCTGATATCGGTTCTCTTTGGCATGTCCGCCCCCCGTCTTGCGCAAAACTTTGCGGGTTATAGCCAAGACGGTTCCGGGCGCAAGGGCCGATCGCCGCTAATTGTCCCGCGCGGGGCCTTGGCGGGAAAAAATCCACAGAGCGGCCAAAATGACAAGCCAGATGGCGACGCTGGCGGTGACAAGGGTCAGTGTCGGCCATGGCAGCGCCTTGAACTGCAGGCTGAGATATTTGAACGACAGAAGGTAAAGCGGCACCATGAGCCGCAGCCCGGACCGGGGCGGCAGAAAGGCCACCATGCCGGGCGACAGAAGCAGCGGCAAAAGGTAGTAATGCTGCCATCCGACCGGCCCGAAGAGGGGAATGATGATGGCGATGGCAAAAAGCAGGATCGCCTGCCGGCGCAGAGGTTCCTGCGCCTGAAGCCGCCGCGCCAGTTCAAAGGCAAGCCCCGCCCCGAGCAGCAAGAGGCCGGTGGCAAGCCAGCCCGGCACCGGCGCCATGACGGTGGAATTGGCCGCCAGATCAAGCGGGGCGGCAAGCCCCAGCAACGAAGCCGCCGCCATCAGCACCGCGAGCAGCGAAGGGTTGACCGGCGACAGGACGGTGGCGCCGCGCATATCGGCCATCAGCCCCAGAAACTCGCCGTGCAGCGCGAGCCCGCCCAGGGCGAGGCTGGCAAGGGCCACCGCCAGCCCGGCCCCGGCAAAGGTGGCAAAGGCCCGCAGTTGCCGATTGGCAAGAAAGATCACCGCAAAGG
>JBARVM010000322.1:0-1919 GCA_049646265.1 Paracoccaceae bacterium | reverse complement strand
ATCCCGCTTTGCAAATCAAGCGTTACCGATTGCGGTGCCGTGGCAGTGCCATTACCAAGCGTGCCAGCCATGCTGTAATGTGTGGCAGAGGCGTAGGTCAGCGCAGCGCGCAGCGCGATTTCGGGCTTTTCATAGGCGGCACCGATCAGCCAGCCAGTGTCGCTGTCACGTGAATAGGTGGTACTGTAAGCGCCAGGGAAAACCAGCGTCAGATCGCCTCGGGCGGTAATGTGGCGCAGACCCGCGTGGATGCTGAAGGCGTCATTCAGCTTGTAACGCCCGACGGCGGCCAGTTCGTTGGTATAGACATGGGCGGAAGTGCCGCTGAGCAGATAACCTGGCGTGGTATATTCAACTGTGGCGCCGTAAGGCTGGTTGAAGATCAGCGCAAAGGACAGCTGATCATTCAGGTCCATTTTCACGGCAGCGCCGAAGGTCTGATACGACGGCAAGACATCACCCGACGGGTTGCCGCCAAAGGTGCCAGTTACTGTGCCGTTGAGCGTGCCAAAGCTCAGTTCCGCATAATTTCCGTTTTCGAAAAGCGGGCTGATATACAATCCCTGCCTCTCAAATCCACCAGCAAAGGCTGGCGCCGTCGTCATGGCTAGAAGACCAGCCAAGGCTACTTTCAACTTCATGTTCCCACTCCTCAACTAATCCTCTGTCTAGCTAGAGGTTATCATTGCACCCCATTAGGGTTTTTGGGCAATAGTTGCCGTTGCGTACAGAAATCCTACCACATGTTGTGACGTTGCGTCAAAATGTCATATTGGCTTCTCGGAACTCAGGTTCAGGTAGTTTCCTGCAAAGATGATTGCACCTCCCAGTAGAACGACAAGATCGATAGGCTCATTGTAAAAGAGGCCACCGACCAGCGCGATCACTGGCAGACGGCCAAAATCGATTGGCGTCACGATGGCCGCGGGGGCCAGTTCCAACGCCCTTGTGAGGCAGAAATGCGCGCCAAGCCCCCCAAGTCCCATGGCCAGCATCCAATGAAGCATCGCTAACGGCGGCACGTCGATCTGGCCATCCCATGCCGAGGTGACCAGACCAAAGACGGACTGCATCAAGGTCAACCAAAAGAGTATCGCGGTGATGGAGGTCAGCCGGGTCAGCTTCTTTGTATAGATCGCAGCGCCAGCGAACCCCACGGCGCAAGCAAGGGCGGTGAGGATGCCGATGGAAAGGCCAGCCTCGCCAAAGGGGCGGGCCACCACCAGAATGCCGCAAAAGCCGATCAGCGCCGCAAGGATGCGCCGCAAAGTAAGCCGTTCGGAGAGCGCAAAAGGTGCGATCAGCGCCACAAGGATCGGGTAAGAGAATTCCAGCGCAAAGAGCTGCGACAAGGGGATCAGCAGGAGCGCTGACAACCACAGGTTCTGTCCGGCAAAGTGAAAGACGTTGCGAAAGAGATGTAGCCGCATGTGCCGCGGTCGAAACTGATCGGCGCGGCCCGTCGCGATTGCCACGCCGACAACGACAGCCAGCCCGATGACGGACCGCCAGAGCATGATCTCAAAGGTGGGCAGCGCCTCGCCCAACTCGCGCCCGGCCACGGCGATCAGGCTGAAGCCAAGAATGGAGCCGATCATCCAGAGTGCCGCTGCAATGGGGCGGTAGGTTTCTATGGGCCGGCTGTTTATCGGGGCCATCGTGCCTGCGGCCGACAGGTCCAGTCGGACGTCTGTCGATTCAGCGGATGACGATTTCATCGGCCCGTACGTAACCAAGCACCTGACGTGCCCGTTCGTCCAGCAGATCGACATCAAGGTAATCGTCCGACAGCCGAAGCGTCAGGTTTTGCATCCGCGTGACCTCGGCCCTGAGCCGGTCCCGCTCTTCGGTCAGGGCGGCCTTGTCGGCGGTCACCTGTACCCGTTTGACCACCCCGAAATTGCCCTGCACGGCGGCAA
>JBARVM010000321.1:0-3027 GCA_049646265.1 Paracoccaceae bacterium | reverse complement strand
GTTTCCAGCGTCTCGACGATGAAATCCACCTGCGCTTCGGTAATGATCAAAGGCGGCGACATGACGTTCAAATGGCCCATCGGCCGCACCATCAGCCCCAGCTCCTCGGCCAGATCCGAAATGCGTTTGCTCTCATTGGCCTCGTCCGGCAATACTTCGCGCGTCTCTTTGTTGGCAACATTTTCGACGCAAAGCATCAGACCGCGCCCCCGCACATTGCCAACCAGGGGCAGCTTTTCCAACTCTGCCAGACGCGACTGGAAATAGGGGCTGATCGCCTTGACATGACCAAGAAGATTTTCCCGCTCCATGATCTCGATATTCTTCAGACCGGCGGCGCAGGAAACCGGATGACCGGAATAGGTGAAGCCCGCCGTGAACCAGCGCGCGCCATCGCTGGCCATCACATCCCAGACCCTGTCGGTGACGATCATGGCGCCCAAGGGGACGTATCCAGAAGTCAAGCCTTTGGCGCAGCAGATAATATCCGGCTGGACACCGAATTCGTCCATGCTGGCGAACCAATGGCCAAGACGGCCAAAACCGGTGACGACCTCGTCGGCGATAAAGAGAATGTCGTGGCGCTGGCAAAGTTGCCACATGCGTTTCAGATAGCCTTCCGGCGGTATGATGATGCCACCCGACGCCTGGATGGGTTCGGCAATGAAACCGCCGATCCGTCCGGCACCAACCCTGTCGATCAGCGCCTCGAACTCCGCCACCAGATGGTCGCAGAACTCCGCCTCGCTCATCCCTTCCGGTCGGCGGTAGGGGTTGGGGCAACTGATATGGTGAATGCCGTCCAGCTTGTAGCGAAATTCCGGCACCCGGTCGCCAGGCCGCTTGCCCACCGACTGCGCAAGGTAGGTGGAGCCGTGATAGCTATAGTCCCGCGCCACGATATCTGTCTTTTCAGGAAAGCCGCGCGCATGCTGATAATAGCTGACCGTCCGGACGGCGGTATCGACGGCCGTCGAGCCGCCGGTCGTGAACATGACCCGGTTGAGATCGCCCGGCGCCAGTTCCGCCAACTTGGCCCCCAGACGCGCCGTCGGATCGTTGGACACATCGACGAACGTGTTGCTATAGGCCAGACGCTCGGCCTGTTCGGCAATGGCGCTGGCCATTTCCTTGCGGCCGAGACCGATATTGGTGCACCAAAGTCCGCCCACCGCGTCGAAATAGCGCCGCCCCTCTGTATCCCACAGATAGCAGCCTTCGCCCTTGGTAATGACCAGCGCCCCCTTCTCCTCGAAGGGGCCGAAGTTCGTCCAAGGGTGCAGATGGTGCCGCCGATCCATGTCCCACAGATCTTCATTCGTCGCCATTCCCGCCGCGCGTGCCATTTTGAATCTCCAGTCAATATGATCTGGGCAGAATACGCATTTGGGGAAAAAGGGCAAGGCGTTTTTGATCAAAAGCCAGAACCACCCGCTAGCGCCCGGAAATGGCGGCGGAAAAATCATGGGCCGACGGCACTACATCGCACATGGTCGCTGGAATTTCTGTTTGGATTGGAGCGGGCGGCGGGAATCGAACCCGCGTCTCTAGCTTGGAAGGCTAGGGTCTTACCATTACACAACGCCCGCGCTGGCAGAGTGAATAGTGCCGGTGCTGTCTCTGTGCAAGATCAAACTCGCCTCCACTACTCATACATCGGGTCAGATTTAAAAGTTAGCCGGCTACCTAAGTTTTTCTTGCCCTCCCTCGGGAATCGCCCCATAGTTAGACAACTATATAACTATAGGCACTGCGATGAATCTCTCCCCCGGCCAACTCGACAGGCTCTTTCAGGCGCTCGGCGATCCGACGCGGCGACAGCTGCTGGAACGTCTGGCGCGCGGGCCTGCGACCGTGTCCGAGCTGGCAGAACCTTTCGACATGGCCCTGCCCTCGCTGCTGTCCCATATCCGTAAGCTCGAGACCACTGGTCTGGTTGAGACTGCAAAAGCGGGCCGGGTGCGGACCGTGGCCCTTGTTCCGGGGGCCTTCAACCCCGTCCGAACCTGGCTCGATGAACAGCGCGATCTCTGGGAAGCACGGCTTGACCGCCTTGACGACTATGTAACCCGCCTGATGAAGGACCGCGAAAATGGACCTCGATCCGAAGACTGATCTCAGCTTTACCCGCACGCTGAACGTGCCCCGCAGCCTTGTCTGGGAATGCTGGACCCAGCCCCGGCACATCCCGCATTTCTTCGTGCCGCGTCCGCACAAGGTGACGGCCTGCGACATCGACCTGCGCGTGGGCGGGCGGTTCAACACAACCTTCGAGGTCGAGGGTAACCTGATGGACAATCACGGCGTCTTCCTGGAGGTGGTCAACGAGGAAAAGCTCGTCTTCACCGACGCCTATTCCGAAGGCTGGAAGCCCGCCCCAGACCCGTTCATGACCGCGATCCTTATCCTCGGCGATGCGGCGGGCGGCGGCACGACCTACACCGCCATCGCCCGCCACCGCACACCCGAGACGCGCCAGACGCATGAGGACATGGGTTTCTATGGCGGCTGGGGCACGGTCGTCGATCAGTTGGAAGAATATGTGCAGGGGCTGATGAGATGAGCAGAAATGCCCGCGACCGCACCATGACTATCGAACGTGTGATCGCAGCCCCGGTGGCAGCGGTATGGGCCGCCTGGTCCGATCCTAAGGCCTTGCCGCAATGGTGGGGGCCGGACGGGTTTTCCTGCCAGACGAAACGCATCGACCTTCGCGCGGGCGGAGAATGGGTCTTCGACATGATCGGGCCGGACGGGAAAGTTTATCCCAACCACCATCTCTATCACCGCTTCGATCCCGGGGGTGGCATCGACTATGCGCTTTTGTGGGGCGAGAACGGACCGAAGCATGCCGATGCCACCGCACGGTTCGAGGATCTGGGCGCAAGGACCAGGGTCACCCTGTCGATGATCTTCGTGACCGCCGAAGAGTGCGAAACCGCGAAGGGCTTCGGCGCCGAGAAACTCGGCCTTCAGACCCTCGGCAAACTCGCCGCCCATATCGGTGCGGGTTCCGCCTGACCTGCG
>JBARVM010000320.1:0-4296 GCA_049646265.1 Paracoccaceae bacterium | reverse complement strand
TCTCTTCGGCGCTGGGCGGATCGTCATAGATCGCAGCCGCATAGGTGTTTTGATGGGTTTCGAACAGTTTCTTGAGGGCCGAGGCCTTGGTCAGTGCGCCCGCAGTGACGATCAGCGCCGCGTCGCCCTTTTGCCAGTCGGCCAAAGCGTCGGCCAGAATTGGCGCCAGACCATCGCCAGCCTCTTCGACGAAAGCGACGCGCGGGCCGGGAAAGAAGCCCTGCGCCTTCATCGCATCCTGAACCAGTGCGGGATCCTTACGCAGATCGCCGCCGGATATGCGGGTCAAGCGCATTTCGGTTTCGCCGTCGGGGCCGACAAGCGACGCAATCACCTCTTGCCGTTTCAGTGCCACGCGCATCGCATCGGCACCGTAGATCAGAAGACCAGCACGGTCAGGTTCGGGGCGGGCGAAATAGCGGTTAGCGGCCGGGCCCGACAGTTTCACGGCTCGACCCAGTCACCGGCGCTGGCCACAAGGTCGGTCACGATCTGGTCCGCCAATATCCGCATCAGCCGCGCATTTGCATCGCGTTCAGAGGCGGCGGTGGAGACGACCGTGCCGGAGGCGGAGTAGGAGGTGAAACTTTCCACCTTGCCTGCCTTGACCAGACCGCCATCGGCACTGCGCGTCAGGCTGTAGCTGACAGAGCCGAGAAGGTTGTAGCGCGTCGTGATGTTGGAGGTGGTCACAGCCAGCCCGACCTGTTCGGTCTTGATTCGGTAGCTGAGTTGCCAGCGCGCTGACTTGGCCCGCCCTAACCGTTCCTGCAACCGCCCGTTCAGATCAAAGCCATTGCGGTCGGTCGGCTCTTCAATGCGGATTTGGCCGATCAGCCCACGCGCCGCGCCACCTGGCCCATAGACCGGGGTAAAGCCGCAGCCTGCCAGGGGCAGTGCAGCCAGAAGGCGCATGATTTGGCGGCGTTCAAATGACGACATTGACGATCCGGCCCGGAACAACGATCAGCTTCTTGACCGGTTGACCGGCCAGAAACTTCACCACAGCTTCATCCGCCAGCGCGATCTTTTCAACCTCTGATATCGGCAGGTCTTTGGGCACGGTAATCTCTGCCCGCCGCTTGCCGTTGATCTGGATCGGCAGGATCACCGTATCGTCGGTCAGCATCGCCGGATCGGCCTTGGGCCATGAGGCATGGATGATCATGCCCGTGCCACCCTGATGTTGCCATATGTCTTCAGCCAGATGTGGCACCATCGGCGCCATCAGCTGTGCCAGAACCATGACGGCCTGCCGCTGTGTTGCCTTTGCCGCGTCCGATTTCTGGATCGCATTGGTGAATTCATAGAGCTTGGCGATGGCCTTGTTGAAGGCGAACCCTTCGATTGCGTCCGTCACATCGCGGATGGTGCGATGCATCGTGCGCAAAAGCGCATCATCGTCACGCCCCGGTTTGTCGTCAGGCAAGGCGCCGATGCGGTCGCACAAAAGCCAGACGCGGTTGAGATGTTTGAATGTCGCCTCCGCCCCGGCGGCGGTCCATTCCACGTCACGCTCCGGCGGGCTGTCGGACATGACAAACCAGCGCGCGGTATCTGCGCCAAAGGCCTGGATGATCGAGACAGGATCAACGACGTTTTTCTTTGATTTCGACATCTTGGCAGAGGGGATCACCTCGACCGCCGTGCCGTCCTTCAGCTTTCCGTCCACCACATCCTCTGGCAGGTGGTAGATGGCGCGGCCGTTTTCGTCGCGGGTGCGATAGATTTCGTGGGTCACCATACCTTGGGTGAAAAGCGCGTCGAACGGCTCGATCGCCTTTTTCGGCAGGTGGCCGGTCTGATGCATGGCCCGCGCGAAGAAGCGCGAGTACAAGAGATGCAGGATCGCATGTTCGACCCCGCCGATATATTGATCGACATTCATCCAGTAATCGGCATCGGCCAGATCGGTGGGCGTGGTCGCCCGTGGCGCGGTGAAACGCGCATAATACCAGGATGAATCGACGAATGTGTCCATCGTGTCCGTCTCGCGCTTTGCGGCCTGGCCACATTTCGGGCAGGCACAGTCACGCCAGCTTGGGTGCCGGTCCAAAGGGTTGCCGGGCACATCGAAGGTCACATCATCGGGCAGGACCACCGGCAGGTTTTCCTTCTTCTCGGCCACCACCCCGCAAGAAGGGCAATGAACAACCGGGATCGGGCAGCCCCAATAGCGTTGCCGCGACAGACCCCAATCGCGCAGGCGGTAATTGGTCACGCCCTTGCCCCATCCCATCTTTTCGAAATGACGAATGGCATGGTCGATCGCCTCTTGCCCGGTCATCCGGTCCGGGCCCGCAACCGGACGGACATATTCGACTACCTCGTCCTTGCCGGGCACATAGGGCGCCTTCAGAATCTCTGGCATCACATGGCCATCGCCGCGGTCCGCACCCTCGGGTCGGAAAGTGTCGATGATCGGCAACCCGTATTTGCGGGCGAAATCATGGTCGCGCTGGTCATGGGCGGGGCAGCCAAAGATCGCGCCGGTGCCGTAATCCATCAGGATGAAATTGGCGATATAGACCGGCAGCTCTTCGGTGCCAAAGACGGTGGCGCGAATGCCGGTATCAAGCCCAAGCTTTTCGGCCGTCTCCAGCGCCTCGGCGGTTGTGCCGCCCTTGCGGCATTCCGCACAAAAGGCTGCGATTTCAGGGCTTTGTGCCTCCAGCTTCTTGGCCAGCGGATGGTCAGGCGAAATGCCGACAAAAGAGGCGCCAAAGTAGGTGTCCGGCCTTGTTGTATAGACCTCTATCTCTTCGAAACCGGCTGGCGCGCCCCTGGTTTTGAAGCTGAATTGCAGACCGCGGCTCTTGCCGATCCAGTTTTGCTGCATCAGCCGTACCTTGGCGGGCCAGTTTTCCAGCCCGTCGATCGCCTCCAGCAGCTCCTCGGCGAAATCGCTGATGCGGAAGAACCATTGCGTCAGTTCGCGCCGCTCCACCTCGGCGCCTGAACGCCAGCCCTTGCCGTCTATGACCTGTTCATTGGCAAGCACGGTCATATCGACCGGGTCCCAGTTCACCACCGCATTCTTGCGGTAGACCAGCCCCTTTTCCATGAAGTCGATGAACATCGACTGCTGCTGGCCATAATAATCCGGGTCGCAGGTGGCGAATTCGCGGCTCCAGTCGATCGAAAGGCCCAAGGGCTTCATCTGGTCGCGCATCACCGCGATATTGCTGTAGGTCCAGTCTTTCGGATGGCCGCCACGTTCCATCGCGGCATTCTCGGCGGGCATGCCAAAGGCGTCCCACCCCATCGGATGCAGCACCGAATAGCCGCAGGCGGATTTGTAGCGCGCGACCACATCGCCCATCGTGTAATTGCGCACATGGCCCATATGGATACGCCCCGACGGATAGGGGAACATCTCCAACACATAATATTTCGGCCGATTTGGGTCCCGGCGCGCTTCAAAGGCCTTGGCCTCATCCCAGGCCTTTTGCCAGGAGGGTTCACTGATAGCGGGTTCGTAACGCGACATGGGACATCCTTCGAATGCGTGCCGCGTGGTTATACAAGCTCGAAAGCCAAGGTCCAGATATCAGTTGGTGACACCCAAGGGTTCGGTCGTCGCAGTAAACTGGGGCAACGAACAGGTCGGGCGGTCAAAGATTGCTGTCGCGAATCCGCAGTTGCCGGGCGCGGGTCAGGATCGCATCCTCTACCGCGCGCTGGGTGGCCGCATCGACCGCGCCGCCCTTGGTTTTCAGCGAGACCTTGAGCGAGCGGGCGTCAAGGGCAGGATCCTGCACATAGACCGTTGCACGATAGGCGCGACCGCCGCCGGGCGGCGTGCCAAAGCCGGTCACAATCACACCGGAGAAGGGATCAACCGATTCGATTGGCAGGAAGTTCAACACCTCCAACGAGGCCTGCCACAGGTATTTGTTGACCTCGACCGTGGTGTTGGGATCGTCGCCATCTCTGAAAAGGCTCAACAGGCTGGTCTTCTTGCCGCTTTTGTCGCGAAAACGAGGAGGGGTGCGGTCGATCGTGTCGGGCGATGCCTCTGCCAGCTTCAGTCGGCCGAAAAAGCCACCGCCAGAGCCGCTGCAACCTGCCAAAGAAACGATACAGGCTGAAATAACGGCCCATTTCGTGATTTTCCGGACTGTTTGCCGCATATTGCCCCGCCCATTCGCCTTGATACGTCAACTGCTGTCTAGCCGAGCGAACGGGGCGGAACAAGGGTTTTTGGGGCGCGCGCTTGCGGCCGGCGGGTGTAGGAGAGGCGAATACGGGGGCAAACTGTCGATCCGCACAGGAAAGACTGTGGCAAGACTGCAC
>JBARVM010000319.1:0-8528 GCA_049646265.1 Paracoccaceae bacterium | reverse complement strand
TAGCTGCCGCGCGACGGCAGGAGAATATCGTCGCGCCGGTCCCATTTTGCCTTGACCGGCAGGGCCAGCGACGTGAAGTCCGCGTTGAAACCGCCGCCACGCAGGGTCTGATAGGAAAATTCCAGCGCCGCTTCGGCGGAAAAGCTGTCGGAAAAGGTGCGGGTCAAGCCCAGCGCGAAACTGCTTTCCGAAAGTCGCAGGCCAAGCAGGTTGAGCCGCGAAAGATGCGCCTCGGCAAAGGCGGAACTGTCGGTGATCGGCGTGGCAGGCCGGTCGATCCTGGCCCCCAAATCGTAGCTCAGCGCGCCGGAGCGTTTGCCCAGCGAAAAGAGTGTGCCGTCGATGCGCAGCCGCTCACCCCCGCCGAAAAGATTTCGGTGCAGCCAAAAGGCGGACAGGTCCGTCCCGTCGCCAGAGGTTACCTGCAGACCAAACCCATAGCGCCGCAACGCCTCTTCCTGCAGGTCCAGCGTGACGTCGAGAAGGTTTTCATCCCTGATCCGCTCTGCCTCTGTCAGGGCGATGCGGCGGAAAACGCCGGTGCGGCGCAACCGGTCTACGACCTTTTCCAGCTCATCGGGGTCATAAACCTCTCCGCTCGGGAAACCGGCGATCTTGCGCAGCCGCTCTTGCCGCAGCCTTCCGTTGCCTTTGACGATCAACTGGCCAAAGCGCAGCTTGGGTCCGGCATCAAGACGCAGATCAGCGGCGATCTGCTGGCTGGCATGGTCGGCGACGATCGACTGGCTGGACAGGCGTGCCTTGGCGTGGCCTTCCTGACGCCAGCCTTCGATACCGGCATTTGCCGCATCGGTCATGGCGGTTGCAAAGGCGGGCTTGCCGACGCGGAATTCGGCCGGCAATTCGGTTCCGGCTGCAAGCGGCGTAATCTCGGTCCGCGAAAAACGGAAACGCGGCCCCGGCTTGACCGACAGTTTAATCGAACCGATGGTTTCCGGCGCATCGGTCGCGGGTATTTCTGCCGCCTCGCGCCCATCAATCAGAATGTGAATTTCCGGCCCGTAGTAACCATTGGCATAAAGCGCGCTGATCAGGCGGCCGTAGTCCTCGCGAGCAGCGGTGAAAAGATCGAGCGGGTCGGGCTTCTTGCCGAAATCATTCGTCAGCAGCAGAGAGGCACCAATCAGCGCCCGTTTCAGCGGCTTGTCCGCCGTGCCAAAATCAAAGGTTGGATCGTTGCGCGCGGCGCCGGGGCTGACAAAAAGGGCCAGCGCAAGCGTGGCTGCGGCGAACCGCACCCCGAAATACCTGCCTTTGCCCTTGAAAATCTTCGCCATCGCCACCGCTTTCGTTGATCTCTACCTAGACCTAAACGGGCTGGCCGGGCCAGTGGTTCCAACCGTTATTTAGCGGAAATCAGCCGGGTTCGAAATAATTTCGCGTGATCGGGCGCTCAGGCGAAAATCCGGCCTGCATGTTCGGCCAGATATATCCTCAGCCACGGCGTATAGCTATCGGGCGCCGCGGCGATCAGACTGGCCAGTTCTGCCAGTTCTACCCAGCGGACCTCCATCACCTCTGCCGGGTTCGGACGAATGGTGAGGTCGGCGGAGATATCGGCGCGAAAGATCTCTACCTCTTCATGTTCGGTCATGCCGCCGCCGACATCGGCGCGATATTCGACCTGGCCGACGGAAACCGGGTCGATGCTTTCCAGACCCAGCTCCTCTCTCAGTCGGCGGATCGCGCAGTCGCGCGTGCTTTCCTGCCAAAGCGGATGGGTACAGCAGCTATTGGCCCACAGGCCGGGCGTATGATATTTGCCCAAGGCCCGGCGTTGCAAAAGCGTCTGCGATCCGGCCATCAGAAAAACCGAAACCGCCGGATGTTTCAGGCCAAGCCGGTGCACCGCCAGCTTGTCGCAAGGCACCAGCCTGCCGCCCTGCCAGGCGGCAATATGCTGCTGGTCAATGGCGCCCGCATCCGGCATTCCGCCAGAGGCCTAGGAAGAGGCTTGCGGCGCCGCAGGTGCTGCAGCCGCGGCCCGGCGGGCGACCTCTTGCCGGTAAAGCGCCAGAAAATCGATCGTGTCGATATTGAGCGGCGGAAAGCCCCCATCGCGCGTTACGTCAGAGACGATACGACGCAGATAGGGGAAGAGACGCCGCGGACATTCGATCATCAGGTAGGGATGCAGCTGTTCCTCCGGCACGCCTTCGATATGAAAGATGCCGCCGTAGTCCAGTTCCAACACAAATAGGGGCGCATTGTCGGCCTTGTTGGTCGAGGTAACCTTGACCTTGGTAAAGACCTCATACTGGTTCGCGACGGCGCGGGACTTGCCGTCAAGGCTGACTTGTACCTGAATGTCGGGCTGCACGTCGGAATTGGTGACGCCTTTCTGGGCCAGTACATTCTCATAGGACAGATCGCGGATGAACTGCGCAAGCACCTGCATCTTGATCTGCGGTGGTTGCTGGGGCGCTGCGCCGTTGGGTTGGTCGGCCATTACGGGATCCTTTCGTTTCTTTGCTTCGCCTTAACAGCTTGCTTGCGCCGCCTCAATGACCTGTCCGGTCACGGGGCGGAAGATTGGGCGCGGGCGAGGACAGATCGGTATAGTCGCCATCGATCACTTCCTCCTCATCCGGGCGCTGATAAGGGCCGCCAGAGGGGGTCATATTCACGAACTGCACCCGGCTGGCAGCATAGGTGATGACCATCCGCCGGATCGGCGGTACAAGCAGGGCAAGGCCGATAGCATCGGTGAAAAAGCCCGGTGTCAGGCACAAAAGTCCGGCAAAGATGATCAGAAGACCGTGCGCCACGGATTCGGTCGGATCACGCAATGACTGGGCCGAATGGCGAAAGTTCGCCAAGGCCTGCAAGCCCTGACTGCGCAAGAGCCATGACCCGATCACTGCCGAGCCAAGTACCAGCGCCATTGTCGGCCACAGGCCAATCAGCCCCCCAACCTCGATGAAGAGGCCGATCTCGATCATCGGCACCAGAATGAAAACAAATAGCAGCCACATGACCTTACTCCGATTCCTCCGACGGTGGACTTGCCTTATCCCGTCCCCTACATAAGTGGTAGACAGCGAAGTTACCAATCTGGTCGCGCGATTTGAAAAGGTTTGAACGATGAATGGTTCCATCATCCAGTTGCTGGTTCTGGCAGGAGTAGCGATTTTCCTGATCCTGAAACTGCGATCTGTATTGGGTACCCGCGACGGTTTCGAAGGTCCGCCAGAGGCGAAGCCGCTCCCGGGGGCGGGCCGGGCGCGGCCGGAACTGGAAGTTATCGAGGGCGGGCCCGACCGTGACATCACCGACCATGCGCCGGAAAACAGCCCCGCCGCTATCGCCCTTGCCGGGATGAAGCGGGCAGAGCCGTCCTTTGCCGTTGGTCCCTTCCTGCAGGGCGCGCGCGGCGCTTACGAAATGATCCTGACTGCGTTCGCCAAAAGCGATCTCGACAAGATCCGCCCCTTCCTGTCGGACGAGGTTGCCGAAAGCTTTGCCGGTGTCTTTACCGACCGCAAGGAAAAGGGTCTGAAAGTTGAAAGCGAGATACTGGGCATCCGCGATCTGGCCCTGCATGGGGCAGAGTTCAATCCCGCGACCGGAGAGGCGGAGATTTCGGTGCGTTTCGTCGCCGAGCTGGTCGCCTGTACGCGCGATAATGCGGGCGAGGTGATCGAGGGCGATCCGAAGAAAGCGCGCAAGCAGAAGGACATCTGGACCTTTGGCCGGCGCATGGGTTCGGACGATCCGAACTGGCAGCTTATCGCCACTGACGAATAGCGCGGGCGGTGCTCACCTGCCGTGACTTGCCGGGCTGGGCGGATGACGACCTTGACCTGGCTTTGCAGACCTATTGCCGGACGGCAGACCTATTGCCGCCAGAATGGCCACGGCCGGGCAAGGACAGCGCGGAGGCCTTTTTTGAAACGCAGTTTTCCCCGTGCCCGGCCCCGCAACCCGCCCTGCTGACCGGCTATTTCGAGCCGGTTCTGGCC
Organism: Paracoccaceae bacterium; assembly: GCA_049646265.1. GTDB lineage: Bacteria > Pseudomonadota > Alphaproteobacteria > Rhodobacterales > Rhodobacteraceae > TMP-24. Next base: position 4,545 of record JBARVM010000319.1, on the reverse strand, counting down.
GGTTCCCTGAAGCCTGAACCGCCCTATCATTTCCCGCTTTACGCGCTGCCGGACGGTTTTGGCGCGGATGGCTATCGGCCCAGCCGGGCAGAGATTACCAAGGGCGACCTGCTGCGCGGCTCTGAACTCGTCTGGCTCGTCGATCCGCTGGAGGCCTATCTTGCGCAGGTGCAAGGTTCTATCAGGGTAAGACTGCCCGACGGCAGCCTTCGCCGCTACGGCTATGCGGGCAAGAACGGCTGGCCCTACCATTCCATCGGCGCGGAACTGGTGCAACGGGGGGCGATCGCAGCCGACGGGCTGACATTGGCCGCAATCCGCGACTGGGCGGCGCGCCATCCGGCGGACCTGCCGGATCTTTTGCTGACAAATCCCTCCTTCGTCTTTTTCCGGCAGCTTGACCTTGACGCCAGCTCTGGCCCAATAGGGGCCATGAACCGCCCTGTCACCGCCTTTCGCAGCCTTGCTGTTGACCCTGCCTATATCCCCTTGGGCGCGCCCGTATGGGTGGAGGGGGGCGGGTTTTCCAGCCTGATGATCGCGCAGGATGTCGGATCGGCGATCAAGGGCGCGGGGCGCGGCGACATCTTTTGCGGCAGCGGTGCCGAAGCTGGCGACCAGGCCGGGGCGTTGCGGGCAAAGGGGCGGTTGGTGGTATTCTGGCCAAAAGGGCTGGCAAGATGAGCCGCCGCAACCGTGATCTTGATCCCGAAGAACGCGCGCTTTGGCAAAAGATCGCCGCCTCTGCCCGACCGCTGCACCCGAACCGACCTATGGCGCCAGAACGGGCGGAAAAGGATCACAAACTGTCGCCCCCGAAAAAGGCGCGACCCACCCTTGCTGAATTCGAGATCGGGCAAAGCGCCAGCGCGGTGGCCATGCCACAGCTCTTTTCCACACCGGAGCCGCACCATCATCTGGCGCGCCAGCCCCTGCGGATGGACAAGCGCGCCCATATGCAGATGCTGCGCGGCAAGTTGGAGCCGGAGGCGCGGCTGGACCTGCATGGCATGACGCTGGCAGAAGCACATCCCGAATTGATCCGGTTCGTGCTGAATGCCCAAGCGCAGGGATTGCGGCTGGTGCTGGTGATTACCGGCAAAGGCAAGCGGGGCGAGGATCGGGGACCGATACCGCAGCGCATGGGGGCGTTACGCCATCAGGTGCCGCACTGGCTTGATTTGCCGCCGCTGCGTCAGGCGATCCTGCAGGTTTCCAGCGCCAATCGAAAACATGGCGACACAGGCGCCTATTACGTCTATCTGCGCCGCCGCCGTTAAGGGTCTATTTGGTGAATATCCGCCGCCACAGGCTATGGATCGCCGGCAGTTCTGCCGCCTGATGGCTGAAAAGGGCGGTCGCATCGCCATCCCAACAGGCCGACAGGGTCACACCCGGCGCGATCGCCTCTTGCAACAGAACCAGCTGTGTCGGCCCCGACTGCTGACCGATCCTTGCGTAATTCGTACGAAATTCCTGCCACTTCGTGTCGGCGACCGCCCGCAACAGGGCCTGCTGCCCGGCATCGCCGCCGCCACTGATCCAATCCTCCGCGCCACTTCGCCAAAGGTGCGCGCTGATCTTGTCGCCGCAGCTATCGAGAAACTGTTGCATCGGCGGGGTTGGCCCTGTGTCCAGATCAATCTGCAAAGCCTCGGCAAGTCGCGTCACCGAAACCCCAAATTCGGCGCGCCCAGCGCCCGGGTCGGCAAGCGGTTCACTTTCCACGCTCAGGGCTTCGCCCTTTGCCGCGAAACCTTGCAATAGGGCGACGAAGGCTTCGAACCCCTCGGTATCTTCACCAGAAAGCGGTTGCGCGTCGACAGCATCGCCCGCCTCGGCCGGCTGGGGGGCAAAGGAAATTGCCCGGCGTCCCGCAACGATAAGCGACAGGGCCCGATCCGCGATGTGAAAGGTCAGGCGGCGGCGAAGCACGGTATTGTCTATTTCTTCCAGAATGGCGACAAGCGGCGGCGGGACAAGGCCGTTGGAGATCAGGCGCAGCCCGTCACGAAAGATCGCCCGTTCGCCGCCAAGGGCCGCGAGTTTCCTTGCGATTTCCAGATCTTCACTCAAATGCAGCCCCGTGTTCTCGACGATTTCCCTGCCCCATACTAGGCATGATCACTGATCTTTTGCAAAGTGGCATCTGCAGCGGGCAAGAAGGCCGCCAGATCGAGTTCAGGCGTGACAACACAACAAAGCGCGTCGTTCGGTTCCTGCCCGGCGCGCAGGAAAAGCCGGACGCGATCCTGACTGCTGACAAGCGCCATTGCCGCAGGCTTTTCGCCAAGCGGCCTGCTACCCGCACCGCCCAGCAAAAGTTCCGCTTCGCCACAAAGCTGATCGAGCCCGCGGCGTTCCAGTGGCGTGTCGCTATTGGTAACCAGAACCATGCCGGTACTCAGATCAGCAAAGGCAAGGGTCTCACAAGCCGGAAAACGTTCTTTCAACGCATCAAGTTCGCCAGTCACCATTGCCCGTCACCCTGCTTTTTCACTGGGAATGAATAGCCCAAATCCATTGCGATTCAAAGACCACAATGGCCTGAAACAAAGGGCAAAAGCGATCACTCGCGCCTTTCTGCCCACCATGAGCCGTCGTTGGCCAATCACAGCGCCGGTCGGGCACTAGTTGTGGAACATTTCGCGCAGTTTTTCCGGAGTCGCCGACTTGGTTGGGGGCGCGCGGTTGAAATTGGGCTCGAGCACAACATTCGTTACTGTCGCACTGCCTGGCCGTGCGGTACGGGCAACGCCGGTTGGCCGCACGCGGCGCGGCAAGATCCGCACATTGTCACCCGGCGCCGACCCAGCGTCAGCCGCCATTTCGGGTTCGGCTGCCGTTTCGGGCTCGGCTCGGTTTTCCGGTTCGGCAAAGGTCTCGGGCTCGTCGCTGACCTCGTCGCGGTCAATTTCGTCTGCCGCTTGCGCCTCGTCCGCCATGGCCATAGCCGGTTCCGCATCATCCCTTTCCAAAAGGGGCTCAGCCGCTTCGTCTGCCGCATCCGACAGGTTGAAGTCTGCCTCTGCCTCGGCAAAGCGATCCATTTCCTCCGCCGGTTCCGCATCGTTCTGATCGGTACTGGCGAACTCATGAATCTCCGGCGCATCCATAGTTTTGGTCAGGGCGGGCCGTTCAACGGCGGGCTCTGCGGCAATATTCTCTACTGCGGCGGTCATGGCGGCAAAGAACCCTTCGGCACCCGATGCTTGCAGCAACGCTTCGTCCTGACCGGCTGCCAGCGCCTGCGTCAGAGAGATTGGACAGATCGCGGCGAAAAGACCCGCCGTTTCGCGTGCCAGCCGCTTTTGCACCCGTTCCTTGTCTCGGTCAGTTGTCAGCTTGTCGATACGGGTGATCAGCAGAAGGCTGTTCCGGCGCACCCGTTCAGGTATCATTTCCCATGCAGCCGCTTCGGATTGACGCCAGGCCTGGGTAGCATGCGTGCACCAAAGCACGCCATCAACCTCCCCCAACATCCTTTCCCAAATTTCGGACGACATGTTCGGATCGGAAATGCCGGGAAAATCCATAAGATCACAGTGATCAAGAACCTCTGCTTCAAAGCAAAGCCTGACGTAAAGCGTTTCTTCCAGCGGCACATCTTCCAGCCGCTTCAGATCGACCGGATAGGACCTGCCGTCGACGGATACACGGCTTGGTGCATCGGTGCCCGCCTGCATCCAGACCGGCGGCAACCGCGTTGCCGTGACTTTTTCCGGCAAAACCCGCTGACCAAGCAACAAGTTGGACAGGGTGCTTTTGCCCGCACTGAATTCGCCCATGAGCGCGATACGAGGTTTGCGGATTTGCGCCGGGTCCAGACTCATGCGGCCGCTCCTTCGGTTGACTGCGATCGATCGGATACAGACGCCTGTTCTTGTCTGCCCGTTAATTCATGCAGGATCAGATCCAACATATCGGCACGTTCCTGCTGGGATTCGATACCAAAAAGCCTGTTGAGATCACTCAAACCCAGTTGCGCCTTCAGCGTTATGTCGATCAACAGACCACGCTGTTCCGCAAGAAATTGTTCAAGCCGGGCAACCGCTGCATGACGAATCTCTCCGGCCTGACGTACCTTCAGTTCGTCGACAATCGGCGTGGTTTCCGCTTCGATCAGGCTGTGGAAGCCGCTGGCATAGGCGCGGTAGCCCTTGCGGCGTTTCCACCAGCCGTTCCACCAGGATGTGTGAAGATCGAGCGCGATCGTGGCACCCAACGAAACCGGTGCAGGAACCTCCGGCGCGGCAGGCGGTGTAATCGAAAAACCCTCGACATGGATGCGAACGGCTTTGCGGTAGATCTCGGCCAGATCCTTGGCAGCCTCGGCGAAAACGGTGTCGCATGCGCTGGAGTAGCTCTTGCGCATCACCTGGTAGCTGGTGCGCAGCAGGGTCCGCAGCCCGTCTGGGCTATATTGCCAAACCTCGTTTTCACCGTTCTGTTCGAGGTGTTGTAACAAGGACTCCAAGGCACGGTCGAGAAAGCGCCTATGTGACTGGTCGACCCTTCCAGCGAAATTCGCAAAGACTTGATCCA
>JBARVM010000318.1:0-7797 GCA_049646265.1 Paracoccaceae bacterium | reverse complement strand
GGCCATGGCAGTTGACCATTTCTCGCTTTACCAACTGACCATCGAGGAAGGCACGGTCTTTGGCGCCCGCGCCGCAGCCGGCCATTTGCGCGGCTTGCCGGACGACGAGCGCGCCTCTGACATGTATCTGGCAACCCAGGAGATTTGCGAAAAGGCGGGGCTGCCAGCCTATGAGATTTCCAACCACGCACGCCCCGGCGCCGAAAGCCGCCACAACCTGATCTACTGGCGCTATGGCGACTATGCCGGGATTGGCCCCGGCGCGCATGGGCGGCTGACCAACGAAAAGGGCCGCTGGGCCACCGAAACCGCGCTTCAACCCGGCGTCTGGCTGGAACGGGTTGAAAAGGCCGGATCCGGCGAAACCCTAAGAGAGGCCCTTTCCCCCACCGATCAGGCGACGGAGTTTCTACTTATGGGCCTGCGACTGACCGAGGGCATCGATCCCGGCCGCTTCGCCAGCCTAGGCGGGCGGCCACTGGACGGCGCGCGGCTGGCGCATTTGCGCGATCTCGGCATGTTATGGCACTCGGGCACGCGTATCGGCGCAACCGCCAGCGGGCGGGCCGTGCTCAACGCGCTATTGAGGGAGCTTCTGGCATGACAAGGTCGATCTGGCTGGTGGCTGGGCTCCTATCCTTGGCGCTGGGGATTGCGGGTATCTTTCTGCCGCTTTTGCCCACCGTGCCGTTCCTCTTGCTTGCCACTCTCTGTTTCGGCCGATCCTCGCCAAGGTTGCATCACTGGCTGATCACCCACCCGCGCCTCGGGCCGCCGATACAAGACTGGCAGACGCATGGCGCGATCTCGCGCCGGGCCAAATGGATGGCGAGCCTGACTTTCCCGGGCGCTCCGGTCCTGTCCTGGTGGCTGGGTTTTTCGGGATGGGTGATAGCGGTCCAATGTCTGGCGCTGATGGGTGTTGCCACCTTTATCTGGACCCGGCCCGATCGTTGAGATCAACGCTCAGAATCGAAACGACCGTACCCCCATAGCTGCGCTGGTCCAGAAGACGTGCCCATGGTGGCGCCTCTGGCGGCTGATTTTCTTCCCAGACAATCAGCGCTTCATCGCTGATCCAACCACCCTTTCGGCATTCGGCCAACGCCTTTTCGCCAAGCGACTTGCCGTAAGGCGGGTCAAGAAAGATCAGATCGTAAACCTCACCGGGATTTTGGCCAAGCTGCAGGGCATCGCGGGCAAGGATGGACGCGCGCGCCTCTTCCTGCATCAGGGCGATATTGCGGGCCAAAAGCCTGCGCGCCACGGCGCCGTTATCGATAAGGGTCAGGCTTTTGGCCCCGCGCGACAGGGCTTCCAACCCCAAACCGCCGGTTCCCGCAAAAAGATCAAGCACCCGCGCGCCGCCGACCGGATTGCCATAGCCGCCATTGAGCAAAAGGTTGAAAATCGCCTCCCGCACCCGTTCGGAGGTCGGGCGCAGATGGGCAGCGGCATCGCCCGCCCCCACTTCGGCAAGCCGAAGCCCGCGCCGTGATCCGCCGACAATCCTCACGCCGTCAACAGCGCCTTGAGATCGGTGGCCGGATCAGCGACAGCCTCCGGCGCGGGCGATTTGCCAGCCTCTACCATCCGCTTACCGATCATATAGGCGCGCCCATCGTTCATCGCATCAACTGCCAGAAGGCGCCCGTCGCGGTAGTACCAGAAGGACACGGACGCCCCCTCTCCGGCCCGGGTGACAATTTGGTCATAGCCCGTATTCAGCCCGGCGATCTGCAACTTGACGTCATACTGATCCGACCAGAACCAGGGTTTGGCCTCATAGGCGCGCCCGGCACCCAACATGTTCGCCGCCACCAGCTCTGCCTGATCAATGGCGTTGCCCACGCTTTCCAGCCGAATTCGCCCTCCCGCCCAGGGGAAGGAGGCGCAATCGCCCGCCGACCAGATCGCCGGGTCAGAGGTGCGCCCCTCGGCGTCGGTGCAGATGCCATTGTCCAAAACCAGCCCCGCCGCCTCTGCAAGCTCGCTGTTGGGCAGGATGCCGATGCCGACGATCACAATATCGGCCGGCAGTTCCCGACCATCCGAAAGCCGGACAGCTGTCACGTCCTTGTCGCCCAACAACCGTTCCAGACCGGTTCCTTCAAGGATCGTGACACCATGATCCTGGTGCAACTTGCGGAAATAGGCACTGGTTTCGGGGGAGGCGACCCGCTGCAGGATCCGCGGAGCCGCCTCGATCAAGGTGACGTTCAGCCCAAGTTTCGCGGCCACTGCCGCCGCCTCCAGCCCGATATAACCGCCGCCGACAATCACCGCCCGCGCGCCCTTGCGGACATGGGGCGCCATCCTGTCCACATCCGCCAGTGTACGCACGGTGAATACATTGCCCAGCGCGCCACCGATCGCATCCGGCAGATTGCGCGGCCTTGATCCGGTGGTCAGCGCCAACTGGTCATAGGCCAGAACCTCGCCACCGACGGTGATGGTCTTTGCCGACGGGTCTATCGCCTCCACCCGCTGGCCAAGCCGCAGTTCCACGGCCTGTTCCTGCCAGTACCCCGGCGCGCGCAGGAAAAGCCGTTCCAACTCCATTTCACCCAGCAGATAGGCCTTGGAAAGGGGCGGGCGCTGATAAGGCGGTACCGGCTCTTCGCCAATTATCGTCAAGGCACCCTGATAGCCCAGAGCCCGCAGCTTGGCCGCCAAAGAGGCCCCGGCCTGACCGGCACCTACGATTATGATCCCGCTCATGGCCATTCTCCTCTGGTATTGCGCTGGGCAAAACCTATATCTCGAAGCGCAGGAAACACAATCATTGAGGTTCTGATGTCACTTACTCCGGGCTCCCGTCTTCCCGAAGCCAACCTTTTGACCATGGGCGAAAATGGCGTCGAATCCGTCGCGCTTTCCGACCGGCTGCGCGGCCGCAAGGTGATCTTGTTTGCACTGCCCGGCGCATTTACCGGCACCTGTTCCACGGCACATATCCCGTCATTCATCCGCACCGCCGATCAGCTGCGCGCCAAGGGCGTTGATGAACTGATCTGCCTGTCGGTCAATGATCCTTTCACCATGAAGGCCTGGGCAGATGCCACCGGCGCCGCGAAGGCCGGGATCACCCATTTGGCCGATGCGGATGCAAGCTTTTCCATGTCCCTTGGCGTGACCTTCACCAACCCCAAGACCGGCCTGATCAACCGTTCCAGCCGCTATGCGTTGATATTGGACGATGGCGTCATCACCCATGCCGCCGTCGAAAAGCCCGGCGAATGCGGCATTTCGACCGGTGAGGCACTGCTGGAACTACTCTGAACCCCTCGGGTCGGGCCCCGGGGGCTATCCTCGCTGGCCCGCCCTTTCCTGACAAAGGCAGGCAACTGGTGCGCCATGGTCCAGCGCCACCTCCGCCACGCCCGCCAGCTTGTCCATCCGCCGCGCCATGGTCACATCCAGCCGCGACAGACCCGGCACATCGTGGGTTGTCAGAACCACATCCACAACATTGTAGACATTGGACCATTCGGGATGGTGATTAAGCTTTTCCGCCATCAGCGCTACGCGGGACATAAAGGCCCACGCCTCTGAAAAACTCTTGAATTTCCATATCTTGCGAATGGCGTCCTGCCCCGGCACCGCGCGCCAGCCCGTGGCCTCCAACCCCGGCAGGTCTGCGACCCGTTCCTCTGTCGTCAATGCGTCGCTCATCTCACTCTCCTGCCTTTGTGCCGGGGTCGGCCTTACGGAACGGGCCTTCGTCTATCAACATGCCGATATCCTGATCGACCGCGCGGCGCTCTGCCTCCAGATACTGAGCCACCGCCTTGCGCAGACCTGGATGGGCCAGCCAGTGCAGCGAATGTATCCGCGCCGGAAGATAGCCGCGCGCCAGCTTGTGTTCACCCTGCGCGCCCGCCTCTACCCGCGCAAGCCCATGGTCGATAGCCCAGTCGATCGCCTGATAATAGCATAGCTCGAAATGCAGGCAGGGATGATCCTCGACAGCGCCCCAGTAGCGGCCAAAAAGCGTATCCTGCCCGATGAAGTTCAACGCACCGGCAATGGGCCGCCCGTCGCGCTCGGCAAGAACCAACAGGATATCGTCGCGCATCGTCTGATGGATCAGGTCGAAAAAGGGCCGCGTCAGATAGGGATGGCCCCATTTTCGGGCGCCAGTATCCTGATAAAAGTCCCAGAACGCATCCCAATGGGCCGGTTCAATCGCCGCGCCGGTCAGAGCGCGGATACTGCCGCCAAAGGCCGCCGCTGTGGCGCGTTCCTTGCGGATTGCCTTGCGCTTGCGCGATGACAAGGCCGCAAGAAACTGGTCGAAATTTTCAAATCCCTGATTTTGCCAGTGAAATTGCTGGGTGACGCGCGCCAGAAGCCCCGCCGCCACGCCGAAATCCCGCTCCTCTTGCGTACAGAAGGTGATGTGCAGCGATGACAGGCCGTTGCGCTCCGCCAAGGCGATGGATGCCTGCAAGAGAGCCGGGCGGGCGCGGTCCTGCCAATCGGGGCGGCAGAGAAACCGTGGCCCGCTGACCGGCGTAAAGGGAACAGCGGCCTGTAGCTTGGGATAATAGCGCCCGCCTGCCCTCTCGAAAGCGTCGGCCCAACCATGGTCAAAGATATATTCGCCCTGACTGTGCGACTTCGCATAAAGCGGCATGACGCCGACGATCTGACCGTCAACACGCGCCACAAGATGACAGGCCTGCCAACCAGATCCCGGCCCGACTGAACCGGACTGTTCCAGCGCCGCCAGAAAACGGTGACTGACGAAAGGATTGGGCGGCCGCAGACCCGGCCCGTCACCCACAGGGCAGGCGCAGGCATCCCAATCTCCCTCCGAAACCTCTGTCACAAGGCTCGCCACCATCACGGAAAGATCATTGCTCATCAGGGCATCCCTCGCCGACATGGGGCGCGGAGAGCTGGCCGAGGTCAAGCCGGAATAGCGGCCGCATAGCCTTCGAAAGTCACATTCACGGCAATCTGGCGGGCTTTCGCCTCTGCCTCTGGCGACCTTATCGTCCAGCACAGGATGTCAGCGCCCTGCGCCTTCAACTCCGACACGCGCGGGCGGCCAAGATCGGCAGCCTGATGCGAGATGAAGCTGGAGTGGGTACGGTCGTAATCCGGTATCTCGCGCAGATGCGCGCAGACCTCGGGCGACAGAAACGGATTTTCAGCCGGATCATAGGCCTCTGTCGTCAGGCCGCGCGCCACCTTGGGCGCCACGCGCGCCAGTTCGGCCACGATATGCGGGTTGAAGGACATCACCGCCACCGGCCCCTGATAACCATCCAACACCCGTGCCACCGCCTTTTCAAGCCGACCATCCGTCGGCGTCATACTGTCGAGCCGCTCCTTCAGCTCGATAAGCACCGGCACCCGCCCGGCGACCATGGCCAAAAGCTCCTCCAAGGTCGGGATATAATCGTCGCTGTCGCGCAGCCGCAGGCGGCCAAGCTCGGCCGCCGAGAGGCTGACAACCAGCTCGGGCCGACCGACCATGCGGACCAGATCATCATCGTGAAAGACCATGGCCTGATGATCGGCACTTTTCTGCACATCAAGCTCTATCCCATAGCCGGCATCGACAGCCGCACGAAAGGCCGACAGGCTGTTTTCCGGGCGATGAGCCGCCGCATCATGGTAGCCGCGATGCGCCAATGGCGCCTTAAGGAATGCGCCGGGCAATGGGACACGCATGTCAGTTGATCTCGAAAATACCTTCGACTTCCACCGCGACGCCCAGGGGCAGCGACGGCGCGCCAACCGCCGCGCGCGCATGCCGCCCGGCATCGCCAAAAACCTCGACCATCAGGTCGGAACAGCCATTGATCACCTTGGGATGGTCGGTGAAATCTGCCACCGCGTTGACAAAGCCGGTCAGCTTGACGACACGCGCCACCCGGTCCAGATCGCCACCACAAGCCGCGCGCAACTGCGCAATCAGACTAAGCCCGCAACGCCGCGCAGCCGCCGCACCCGCCGCGACATCCAGATCTTGGCCAAGACGGCCGGTGATCAGACCAGACGGGCCCTGGCTGATCTGCCCGGACACGAACACAAGATTCCCGCTTTTTACGAAAGGCACATAATTGGCCGCAGGCGCGGGCGCCTCTGGCAGCTCTATACCGATCTCTTTCAGGCGCCTATCGACTTTTCCGGACATGTTACCCTCTTTCCAACGTGACGCCGGCAACCTAGCGGGCCGGAAAGGCCGCGAAAAGGCCCCAGACCCCGATTTTTGCAGCATTACCGGCGTCGTCGGCAGAAATGCCCCAAATAGGAAATCATTCATCCACGGACTTGCCTTAGAGCTGACAGAAAATTAGGGCAATGACCGAAATCTTGATATGGTTGGCGAATTGCCATTGACCGACCGGATTAGAGGAACGCGAATTGAAAAGACACGCCCTTTGGATATCTATTGCTGGCCTGTCCCTCATGACGGCCTGTTCGGTGGCAGAACCCGGTGCCGAATATCACGACCCCTATGAGACGACGAACAGGCGTGTGCATCAATTCAACCTTGCCGTTGATGAAACGCTCTTTGGGTCACGAAAGAAACGTGGCGTCGTGCCAACGATCCCCAAACCGATTGGCACCGGCTTTATCAATGTGACCTCCAACCTTGGCATGCCCAGCAACATCTTGAATTCGCTGCTTCAATTGAAAATTGGACCGGCGATGCAGAATACGTTCCGATTCGCGCTGAACAGCACAATCGGCATTGGCGGCGTCTTTGATCCGGCGACAGCCATGGGCGTACCCGAAGATTCGGCGGATTTTGGCGAAACCCTGCATGTCTGGGGCGTGGCCGAAGGCGCCTATCTAGAGGCGCCCCTGCTTGGCCCCACCACCGAACGCGATTTGGTTGGCACTATCGTCGATATTGCAATTGATCCGCTGAACGCACTGGTATCGCCGAGCGAGGCTAACTACATAACAGCTGCGCGGCTGGTGGCGAAAGCCAGTAACCGTCAGCAGTTCGCAGATACCTTCGAATCGATCCTGTACGACAGTGCCGATAGTTACGCCCAGGCGCGGCTGACCTACCTGCAAAACCGCCACTATAGCCTGGGTATAGAAGAGGACCTGTTTGATCCTTATGAGGACCCCTATGCCAATTAACCTCACCCGCCGTCATTTCGCCGCCCTAGGCGGCATGGCCACCCTGGCGCTGTCGCTGCCGGGCATGGCACGCGCCATGAATGTGGATGAAGCCAGCGCATTGGTCAGCAAGTTGATAGGCGAGATCAATACGGTCATCAGCTCTGGCAAGTCTGAAGCGGCGATGTTCAAAAGTTTCGAAGCGATTTTCACCCGCTATGCCGACGTGAACTATATCGCCCTTTCTGCCCTGGGGCCTGCCGGGCGCAGCGCCAGCGCGGGGCAGAAATCCGCCTTTACCGCCGCGTTCAAACGCTATCTGTCGGTCAAATATGGCCGCCGTTTCCGCGAATTCATCGGCGGCAAGATCGAGGTGCGGGACGCGCGGCCCTTGAAGAAGTTTTTCGAGGTCGTCTCGACCGCGAAACTCAGTGGTCAGGCCCCGTTCGAGGTGCGCTGGCACGTGTTCGAAAAAGGCGGCCAGCGACGGTTCTTCAATATCATCATTGAAGGCGTAAACATGCTGGCGGCTGAGCGGACAGAGATTGGCGCCATGCTCGACAAGGCTGGCGGCAATATCGACAAGTTGATCGCCAACCTAAAGTCCATCTGACAGGGCAGGGCCGCCGCCAAAGCAGCGGGCCGCGTCAGTTGCCGCGCAGGATATCCAGAAGGATATCGCCAAGTTTCTTGCCATTATGTTTC
>JBARVM010000317.1:0-7984 GCA_049646265.1 Paracoccaceae bacterium | reverse complement strand
GTCCGACCCTTCCGGCAGGCGGCTAAGCGCCTGACTGCCGAGGTTGGAGGTAAGCACGATCAACGTCTGCTTGAAATCCACCGTGCGGCCCTGGCCATCGGTCAGAACCCCGTCATCCAGAACCTGCAAGAGCACGTTGAAGACGTCGGGATGCGCCTTTTCGACCTCGTCAAAAAGGACAACTTGATAGGGCCGGCGCCGCACCGCCTCGGTCAGAACGCCGCCCTCGTCATAGCCGACATAGCCGGGCGGCGCACCGATCAACCGGCTGACCGCGTGCTTTTCCATGAACTCCGACATGTCGATGCGCACCATCGCATCGTCATCGTCGAACAGATATTCGGCCACGGCCTTGGTCAACTCGGTCTTGCCAACACCCGTCGGGCCAAGGAACAGGAACGAGCCAAGCGGCCGGTTCTCGTCGTTCAGTCCCGCCCGCGCCCGGCGCACGGCGTTGGAAATCGCCACAACCGCCTGCCGCTGGCCGATCACCCGGCGGCCCAACTCTTCTTCCATGCGCAAAAGCTTCTCGCGCTCGCCCTCCAGCATCTTGGATGTTGGGATGCCGGTCCAACGTTCGACCACCTCGGCGATCTGCTCGGGGCGCACCGCCTCTTCCACCATCAGCCCGTCGGCACCGCCATCGGCCTCGGCCAGCTTTTTCTCCAACGCCGGGATGACGCCATAAGATAGCTCGCCCGCGCGCGCGAGGTTGCCGTCCCGCTTGGCATGGTCAAGCTCGCTGCGCGCCTGATCCAGCTGCTCTTTCAACCCGCGCGAGGATTCGAGCTTGTCACGCTCCGCCTGCCATTTCGCGGTCATCGCCGCCGATTGTTCCTGCAGGCCAGACAGTTCCCTTTCGAGCCGCTCCAGCCGGTCTTTCGACGCCGCATCATCTTCCTTTTTCAGCGCCTCCGCCTCGATCTGCAATTGCAGGATCTGCCGGTCTAGCTGGTCAAGCTCCTCGGGTTTGCTGTCCACCTCCATCCGCAAACGGCTGGCCGCCTCATCGACAAGGTCGATCGCCTTGTCCGGCAGGAACCGGTCAGTGATATAGCGGTGCGACAGGGTCGCCGCCGCCACCAGGGCCGAATCCGATATCCGCACACCGTGATGCAGCTCGTATTTCTCCTTGATGCCGCGCAGGATCGAGACGGTGTCTTCCACCGTCGGCTCATTCACCATCACTGGCTGGAAACGGCGGGCAAGGGCCGCGTCCTTCTCTATATATTTGCGGTATTCATCCAGCGTCGTGGCGCCGACACAGTGCAACTCACCACGCGCCAGACTGGGCTTGATCAGATTGGCCGCATCCATGGCGCCATCGCTTTTACCAGCGCCAACCAATGTGTGCAGCTCGTCGATGAAAAGAATGATCTCTCCTGCCGCCGCCTCGATCTCCTTCAGGATCGACTTCAACCGCTCTTCGAATTCACCACGGTATTTGGACCCGGCGATCAGCGCCCCCATGTCAAGCGCCATCAGCCGCTTGTCGCGCAGGCTTTCCGGCACATCGCCATTGATGATCCGCAGGGCCAACCCCTCGGCTATCGCCGTCTTGCCCACGCCCGGCTCGCCGATCAGCACCGGGTTGTTCTTGGTGCGGCGGCTAAGCACCTGCATGGTGCGGCGGATTTCCTCATCGCGCCCGATGATCGGGTCGATCTTGCCCGCCTCTGCCATCTCTGTCAGGTCGCGGGCATATTTCTTGAGCGCCTCATAACCCTCTTCGGCGCTGGCGCTGTCGGCGGTTCGCCCCTTGCGCAAATCATTGATCGCCGCATTCAGCTTCTGCGCCGTCACCGCCCCGGCATCAAGTGCCACCTTGGCCTTGCCGCCCGCCATGGCCAGAGCCATCAGGATACGTTCGACCGGAACGAAACTGTCACCGGCCTTCTTGGCAATTTTTTCAGCCTCGTCCAACACCCGCACAAGCGCGGTATCGACATAGACCTGCCCGTCACCGCCCGACACTTTCGGCATCTTGGCAATGGCACTGTCGATGGCCTCGGCCACCCGCTCCGGGGCGCCGCCGGCCTTGCGTATCAGGTTGGCACTTAGCCCCTGATCGTCGTCCATCAGTGCTTTCAACAGATGCTCGGGCAGGACGCGCTGATGACCCTCGCGCATCGCGATCGTCTGGGCCGCCTGCAAAAAGCCGCGCGACCGCTCCGTGAACTTTTCCATGTTCATCGGCTATCTCCTCTTTATGGCACCAATCCCGGGTGCCTGCCGTGCAGCACAACCCCATTGGCCTCACCCTCCAAAATGGTGACCCGAAAGCCGCTCTGCAAGATCCGGGTAAAAAAGCTTGCGGGGTGGCCAGTGCGGCCCATCCATCAATTGCACACCTTTTCGTAACGCCTGCTTGGTTAATGTAACCTACGGCAACGCGGCCAACTTGCCTCGCCAGTCGCCGCAGCAGGCAAGTTTGCCCCCAAAGAAAGGTCTCAGAATGGTCCGTTGGGTTTTTCTACTTTCTCTCCTCTGGCCACAGCCGGTTCCACAGGTCATCGCCGTTCACGCCGCCCGCCACAAGCGAGGATAGAAAATGCGTATCCTCTCTGCACGGGCCCGCAATATTGCCGTTGACCGTCTCAACCGGCAGATCCAGTCCACCGTCATCCTGTTGCTGGAATATCCCGACGGGCGGCGGGAAGAACGGCGGGTCCATACCTCTGCCCCGATCAGCGCACCCGGCGGCGCCCCCCTGCGTGACAGGCTCATTGCCTCCGCCAAGCTGATCCTGATCATGTCCGGCGCCCATTGCCACCCGCCAGAGGCGGAACTGTGCGATCTGCAGGGAACCCACCGCCCCGCGGCCTGATCATTGCCGCCCGGCATCTTGACAGTCGGGGACAGCGCGCCCATGACAGCCCGGATCAACAACAACGCCGGGCGCCATGACAAAAGCGGATGACAGACTGATCGTCGCACTGGATGTGCCAAATGCATTGGCCGGGCTGAAACTGGCCGAAACGCTGGGCGACACGGTCAGCTTTTACAAGATCGGGCTTGGAATGTTGACGGGCGGCGGCCTTGCGCTTGCAAATGAGTTGAAGGCAGAGCAGGGCAAACGCATCTTCCTGGACATGAAGCTTTTCGACATCGGCGCGACGGTAGAAGCGGCGGTCAAGGGGCTGGCCCAGTACGATCTCGACTTTCTGACGGTCCACGGCGATCCGCACGTGGTGCGCGCCGCCAAGGAGGGCGCGGCGGGAAAGCCGCTGAAGATCCTGGCAGTGACGATCCTCACCTCGCTCGACCGCGCCGATCTGGATGCGAGCCTGATCCGTGCGGGCGACATTCCGTCTATCGTTAGCGAACGGGCCGCCCGCGCGTTCGAGGCGGGCGCCGACGGCATCATCGCCTCGCCGCAAGAGGCAGCACTGATCCGCGCCCTGCCTCAAGCAAAGGGTAAACTGATCGTCACCCCCGGCGTCAGACCGGCCGGCGCAGCGCTGGGCGACCAAAAACGTGTCACCACCCCGTGCGAGGCTATCGCCAACGGTTCCGACCATGTGGTGGTCGGCCGCCCGATCTGGGCCGCGCCAGACCCGAGGGCAGCGGCAGAGGCTATTCTGGCGGAACTTGTCTGAGCCTGCCTCTGACCGCGCTGCAAGCCACGCTGGCCTGCCAAACCCGCGCGGCGTGCTCAGTTGTCGTTGACGTCATGTTCGTAGATTTTGACATTGTCCTTAGGCAAGCCCAGAGCCGATCGCAGAACAAGCCATGCCACCAATGAGGCAACAGCAAAGACCAGCACCATGACCGAAACGGATGTGCCAAGCACCCCAAACCAGATCAGAATGCCGGTCAGTACCGCGCCCAGCGCAAAGCCCAAAAGAACATAGCCCGAGACGACGACCTCCAGAATCGCCAGAACCAACCCGGCGGCGATCCAGACCCACCATTCCTGCCAAAGCTCCATCAGCTACGCCCTTTCAACATCTTGAACGCATCACCAAAGGCCTCCAAGGCCTGCGCTGGCACAATGATCGTCTGTTTGCCTGCGCCCTGACCAACAGTCGTCAAGGCCTCCACCTGCTTCAGAGCCACCTGATACTGCGCCGCCTCGATACCGTGATCCTTGATCGCCTGTGCCACAACGCCGGTCGCGTAGGCCTCTGCATCCGCGGTGATCCGCCGCGCCTTGGCCACCTGTTCGGCCGCATAAAGCTGGGCGTCCGCACCCAGTTCGACCGCCCGCTTGCTACCCTCGGCCTCGGTCACCTGCGCCCGCCGCGCCCGTTCGGCGTTCAGTTGCTGCATCATCGCCGCCCGCGTTGCCTCATCAAGATTCACATCCAGAATCTCGGCCCGCGTCACCTCGATCCCCCAGTCATCGACCATCGCACGCACATGCTCGCGGATATGGCCGGTTAGTTCCGAGCGGTTGGACTGCACCTGATCCAGCTCCATCTTGCCGATTTCCGAACGTACAATCCCCGCCACTGTCGTCGCAATCGCCCCATCCACATCGCGGATCCGGTAAACGGTCTTTTCAGGCTCGATGATCCGGTAAAACACGCTGGTCTCGACCTTTACCAACACGTTATCCGTGGTGATCGCGTCTTGATGCGCTGTCGGCAATTGCCGCTCCAGAATGGAAATCTTGTGCGCAACCCTGTCAAGAAACGGCACGATAAAGTTGATCCCCGGCCCGAGAACCGCGCGCAGACGGCCAAACCGTTCCACCACATGCTTTTCAGACTGCGGCACGATCCGAACACCAAGCCAGATGCACAGAATAATAAATGCCGCAATCGCCAGAAATACTGCGTTGCCGCCAATCAGTTCTTGAATATCCATGCCAACCTCCCAATCCCGCTTCGCCTATAGATGGTAATTTCGCAAACAGGCGCAAGTCCAAATGGCGGGCGCGGTCGAGAATAGGTGGGATCATATGATCTGCGGCCCGGCACAAATCCAGCCATTTTCAGCCCCCGGGAACCGGCCTATACTGCACCCCATGCCCTACCTTTGCCGCGACTGTCTGACCGCTTCGGAACCGGCCGGGTTACCGGCGCCGAAACGTTGCCCCGTCTGCCGCTCACCCCGCATCCTGTCGCACCCGGAACTTTTCAGCCTGTCGATCGCCCATATGGATTGCGACGCCTTTTATGCGAGCGTCGAAAAACGCGACAATCCGGCGATCCGCAATCAGCCGGTGATTGTCGGCGGCGCGCGCCGTGGGGTGGTTTCCACCTGCTGCTATCTGGCGCGGATAAAGGGCGTGCGTTCGGCCATGCCGATGTTCAAGGCGCTGCAACTCTGCCCCGAAGCGGTGGTGATCAAGCCGCGCGGCGCCCATTACGCCGCCGTATCACGGCAGATCCGCGCCATCATGGACGAGTTGACCCCCCAGATCGAACCCCTGTCTCTGGACGAGGCCTTTCTGGATCTGACCGGCACGGCCCGCTTGCACCATGCACCACCCGCGGTCATGCTGGCCCGGCTTTTGAAGCGGATCGAGGAAGAGGTGGGCGTGACCGGATCGGTTGGCCTCTCGCACAACAAGTTTCTGGCCAAGATAGCCTCTGACCTCGACAAGCCGCGCGGTTTTTCGGTGATTGGCCGCGCCGATACAGAGGCTTTCCTGCGCGGCAAACCCGTTCGGATGATCTGGGGCGTTGGTGCCGCGACACAAGAAAGGCTGGACCGTGCTGGCATTCGAACCTTTGACGATCTCTTGCGCTGGGACACAAAGGCGCTTGGCCAGAAATTCGGCCAGATGGGCGACCGGCTATGGCATCTGGCGCGCGGGGAGGACCACCGCCGCGTCAGCCCGAACGGCGCGATGAAATCCATTTCCGCAGAGACCACCTTTGACGACGATACCGCCGATCGGGACTTGCTGGACGGCCATATCTGGCGGCTGGCCGAAAGGGTCGCCGACCGGGCAAAGGCCAAGGAACTTTCCGGCATGACAGTCACTTTGAAGCTGCGCCGCCGCGATTTTTCCCTGTTGACCCGCAGCCACAAACGCGGTGACCCGACCCAGATCGCCGACAAGATCTATCACACCGCCGCCGATCTTCTGTCGCAGGTAACAGAACCCGGCCCCTTCCGGCTGATCGGCGTTGGCATTTCCGACCTGCACAACGCGGCAGCGGCCGACCGGTCCGCCGACCTCTTGGATCCGGGGGCTGAAAAGCGCGCCCGGGCCGAACGGGCTACCGACGAAATCAGATCAAGATTTGGCAAGGATGCCATTACCAAGGGCCGCGCCCTGCGCTAGGCTTCGCCTTGGCCAGTCAGGCCCTATTCCGCCGCCATCTTCAGTTTCTGACTACCGATGGCCGCTATTTCGGCCAACACCAATGACAGCCTGCTGCGAAACTCGACAAACCCCGCGCTGCGGGCAATGGTCCGCTCATCCATGTAAAGGGAACGGTCAATCTCTATCTGCACAGCGTGCTGACTGTTGCTGGGGCGACCATAGGCCTGGGCGATATAGGCCCCGGCAAAGGGCAGATTGCGTGACAGGCGAAAGCCGTGGCGGCGAAAGGCATCTTCCACCTGTTCGACAATCTCGCCCGAGGCAGAGGCACCATATCTGTCGCCGATGACAATCTCGGGCCGGTAACCGGGGCGTGCGGCGATGGAATCCATCGCCTCATGCGGCATGGAATGGACGTCTATCAGGATAGCCTCGCCAAACTCCTCCCGGGCCCGGGAAATCAGATGCTGCAACTGATCATGGTAAGGCATCCAGTAGTCGCGGATACGGCGGCGAGCCTCCTCCATCGGGATCTTGCCGCGATAAATGGCGCGCCCCCCCGACACCACCCGGGGAATCACCCCTAGGCCCGAGGCAATGCGCGGATTATGGGCGAATGAGCGCGCGCCTTCGATCACCGCAGGGTCCAACTCGTCCGCGCCCCGGTTCAGGTCAATGAAGGCACGCGGCACATTGGCGCAAAGCAAAGGCGCGCCGCTTTCCGTGACACCCATCAAAAGCTCGTCGACAAAGGCGTCTTCCGAGGTACGGATCGCCTGCCCGTCCAACACCGATGACAAACGGAACGGCATCGGATAGGCCCGCCCGGAATGGGGCGAGGCAAAGATCACGCTTGTGGCAAGGCGATCTGGTTCAAAGAGGTGATAGGCGGCTTCGGTCATCTTTTCCTCGGTTCCTGCCAGCTTAGCCTGAAAAATGGCTTTGCCAAACCCTCTTGCAAGCCAATGCGACTCCTTTTATAGACCCGGGACCGACGCGGTTCCGCCCGCGTCCTATTTGTTTGGGACAGGCGGGAACGATGACGGCGGGCGCGTAGCTCAGCGGTAGAGCACTACGTTGACATCGTAGGGGTCACAAGTTCGATCCTTGTCGCGCCCACCATTCACCGCCTCGTCAGAGGCCAGGATTTCAAGGCGCAAGGCGCGCCGCGAAGGAGAGAACGATGAAGGTTGCGAACTCGCTCCGCTCGCTCAAGACGCGTCACCGCGATTGCCAGGTCGTGCGCCGTAAGGGCCGCGTCTATGTGATCAACAAGACGCAAAAGCGTTTCAAGGCCCGTCAGGGCTAAGAACTGCTTGGCAGCAAACGGAAAATACGGGCCGCCCTGGGAAACCTCGGCGGTCTTTTTCTTGCTGTGTCCGCTCAGGGTTTGACCAGGGGCACAATGCGGACCTCCGCCTCTGGCGCCAACTCCTCGAAATCGAAGTTGTCCAACCGCGCGGCACGCTTGCCTGCCCGTTCGGCGGCGGTGGTAATACCGTCCAGATCCTGCCGGGCCTGGGTGAAATGGCTGTTCAGCTTGTCCACCCGTTCGACCACGATCTCCACATCCCGGTGCAATTGTTTCAAGGTCGTGCGAATCGCCCCGGCCTGTTCCCGCATGCGGGCATCTTTCAGGATAGCCCGCATGGTATTGAGCGTGGCCATGCAGGTGGTCGGCGACACGATCCAGACCTTGGCCGCGAAACCCTCGCGCACCAGTTCGGGGAAATTGGCGTGCAGTTCGGCATAGACCGCCTC
>JBARVM010000316.1:0-2252 GCA_049646265.1 Paracoccaceae bacterium | reverse complement strand
GGCGAAGGGCCGGTTTCCTTGCACCGCGTCGGCCTTGCTTATGCCAAAAGCGTCGAAGGCGCCTTGACCGGCAAGGTGATCATCGTCGAATAACCAGGCGCACATTCAACATATTGACCAAGACTGGAGCCACCATGGACGACACGTTTTTCGAAAAGGGTCTTGCCAAGCGCAAGGCCACGCTTGGCGCCGAATATGTCGAAAAGAACCTCGCCGCCGCCGATGAATTCACCCGCCCCTTTCAGGAGGCGATGACGGCCTGGTGCTGGGGCTTTGGCTGGGGCGACGAGGTGATCGACGCCAAGACCCGCAGCATGATGAATCTGGCCATGATCGGCGCGCTCGGAAAGATGCATGAATGGGAAATCCACCTGAAAGGCGCCATCACCAACGGCGTCAGCAAGGAAGAGATCCGCGCCATCATCCATGTGATAGCGATCTATTGCGGCGTGCCGCAGGGGGTGGAATGTTTTCGTGTGGCCAAGGCGCTGTTTGACGAAAAAGACCGGCAGGGATGATGCCGAAAGGGCGGTTTTCGCCGTCCTTAGTGGACATTCACCGGCGCAAGGTCATTTTCCCGCGCCAGCCGGAAGGCAAGGATACGGTCGGCCACAAGCGCCAGCTTCCCCATGCACGGCCCAGATCACCGAGAGGCCACCTGCCCGCTTTTGCAATTCCGCCGGCAATTCCGCCACCTTGACCGGGCGCACATAGGCGATGGGGTTTTCCTGTTCCGCACCGAAATCAAATGGTTCGTTCATCTCGACCCCCTCAGGCGCGCTCTATACGGATGGTCTGCACCACTGCTTCGGGTTGCTGGCGGTGCAGATCGATGTTCAGCAGACCGTTTTCGATGGAGGCCCCGGCAACCTCCACCCCTTCGGCCAGCACAAAGCTTTTCTGAAAGGCGCGCGCAGCGATACCACGATGCAGGTAAACCCGGCCCTCATCCTCTTCGCGTTGCTTGCCGCGTACCATCAACTGCCGATCCTCTACCGTGATCGACATGTCATCCTCGGAAAAGCCCGCCACGGCCAGCGTGATGCGGAAACGGTTTTCGTCCGACTGTTCGATATTGAAGGGAGGATAGCCGTCAGCCCCGTTGCGGGCGGTACGCTCAACCAGCCGTTCCAGCTGATCAAAGCCCAAAAGGAACGGATGGGCCCCAAAAGTCAGTTTCGTCATTGCCATGCCCTTACCAAGAAAGCGACCGAGCGCGCAGCGGCCCCCGATCGGGCAACCCCTGTGCCGCCAATATGGGTAGGCGCACAGGTTTCGACAAGGGGCCGTGCCCGGTCTTTCCGTGCCATGCCCGGTACCGGAACCCTTTCCGAATGGCGCGCGGTCCCGCTATAGTCCGCGCAATCGCAGAAGAACCGAATCGGACAAAATGAACAGCAAGTTCGAAATGGACCAAAAAGAGGTGCTGCAGGTCGAACTGGGTGTCTTGCGTCAGGAACATCGCGATCTGGATGAGGCCGTGCATCTGATGGAGATGAGCGGCCGCTCTGACCAGTTGACGCTGCGCCGTCTGAAGAAACAGAAACTGGCGCTCAAGGACCGGATTTCGCGTATCGAAGACATTTTGACGCCGGACATCATCGCCTGAGGCGATTGCACCCCGCCCCGGTCTGGCTATAGTGCGCGCAGATTTTCAGGGCGGCAGAGCGGCGGCGGGGACAAGATGAGCGTAAAAGTCGGAATCATCATGGGGTCGCAGTCCGACTGGGCCACGATGAAGGAGGCGGCCACAATCCTCGACGAAATGGGTGTGGCCTATGAGAAAAAGATCGTGTCGGCCCATCGTACGCCCGGGCGGCTTTGGGACTATGGCACATCGGCGGCCGAGCGCGGATTGCAGGTGATCATTGCCGGGGCTGGTGGCGCCGCGCATCTGCCGGGGATGATGGCCTCCAAGACGCGGGTGCCGGTCATCGGCGTGCCGATCAAGACGCAGGCCCTGTCTGGCATCGACAGTCTTTATTCGATCTTGCAGATGCCACGGGGCATTCCGGTGGCCACCATGGCCATTGGTGCGGCTGGCGCCGCCAACGCCGGCCTGATGGCGATAGCCATTCTGGCGCTGCAGGACGCGGCACTGGCCAGGCGGTTGGAGGCTTGGCGCGCAGCGGTTACCGCCTCTATCCCGGAAGAGCCGCAGGATGACTGACATGCTGCCGCCGGGCGCGACGATCGGCATACTGGGGGGTGGCCAGCTCGGCCGCATGCTGGCGGTTGCCGCCGCGCGACTT
>JBARVM010000315.1:0-1735 GCA_049646265.1 Paracoccaceae bacterium | reverse complement strand
GATCTGACCCATGGCATTCAGGCGGTGGCGCTGATCCCGGGGACGGGCGAATATGCACTGGCGACAACGCCGGTCCATTATTCCTACGGTACCGGGCAGAATGTATCGGCCAATATCCATAATCCGGCAGAAACGCCGGACATGACCCTGTCGATGTCCGCCCTGGCGGAAGAGCTGCCGCAATGCCAGTCGGTGGCGCTGGTGGTCAGCTGGTTTGGCGACGATCTGCGTGCCAATCACTGCAGCCTGCGCCCCAAGGTCGAGGACAAGAGCTTTGACGGTATTCCCATGGCCTGGCGCGCCGGGGGTATTGGCCGGACGGCAGCGCAGGAGGTGCCGCAGATGGCGGGCCGTCCTGTCTATGGCGGTACGCCCGCCGATGGTTCGGTGCTGGAGGCGATTGCAGCGCTGCATGGGCAGGGCAAGGGGGTGATGTTCTATCCCTTTATCCTGATGGACCAGTTGGAGGGTAACGGCCTGCCCGACCCCTGGACCGGTGCCGCTGACCAGCTGGTCCTTCCCTGGCGCGGGCGTCTGACATTGTCGATTGCGCCCGGTCAGGCGGGTAGCCCTGACCGGACAGCCGCCGCCGAAGCGGAAGTGGCGGCCTTTTTCGGCACGGCGGTGCCGGGCGATTTTTCCGTAACTGGCGGGCAGATCAACTATGCGGGCCCAAATGAGTGGTCCTATCGGCGATTTGTGCTCCATTATGCGCATCTTTGCGCGTTGGCAGGCGGTGTGGAGGCCTTTTGCATCGGTTCGGAACTGCGCGGGCTGACGCAAATACGCGGCGCGGGCGACAGTTTTCCGGTGGTGGCGGCGCTGCGCCAGCTCGCAGCTGATGTGCGGGCTATTCTGGGACCCTCGGTCAAGCTGACCTACGCGGCCGACTGGTCGGAATTTTCCAACTATGACGATGGGCAGGGCAACCTTTATTTCCATCTGGACCCTTTGTGGGCCGACCCGAATATCGATGCGGTCGGGATCGACAATTACCTGCCGCTTGCCGACTGGCGCGATGGCGAGGATCACGCTGACAGCAGTTGGGGATCGATCCATAACCTTGGCTATTTGCAGTCAAATATCGAGGGTGGGGAATATTACGACTGGTTCTACGGCTCCGCCGAGGAGCGCGATGCCCAGCGTCGGACCGAGATAACAGATGGTGCCTATGGCGAGCCTTGGGTCTGGCGCCACAAGGATATTCGCGGCTGGTGGGAAAACAGCCACCATGACCGGATCAACGGCGTGCGGCAGGTAGCCCCAACGGCATGGGTCGCGCGGTCCAAGCCGGTCTGGTTTACCGAAATAGGCTGTGCAGCGATCGACAAGGGTGCAAACGAGCCGAACAAGTTCCTCGACGTTCTTTCATCCGAATCCGCGTTGCCCGTTTTTTCCAATGGGCGCCGGGATGAGTTGATGCAGATGCAATATCTGCGCGCCGTAATCAGCTATTGGGGCGACCCGGCGCGAAACCCGGTTTCGCCGATATACGGCGGGCAGATGATCGACATGTCCCACGCCCATGTCTGGGCCTGGGATGCGCGGCCCTTCCCGTATTTCCCTGCCAACGCTTCCGTCTGGGCCGACGGAGAAAACTATGCACGCGGTCACTGGCTGAACGGGCGCACCACGGCGCAGCCATTGGCCAATGTCGTCGCGGAAATTTGCGAGAGGGCTGGCATCGGCAATTTCGATGTCTCAGGCCTATTTGGTATCGTGCGGGGCTATCTGG
>JBARVM010000314.1:0-2323 GCA_049646265.1 Paracoccaceae bacterium | reverse complement strand
CACTATACCGGCTGGTGGCGCGGGTGATGAATGCCGATCTGCCCGGGCTGATCCTTGGCGAAAGCGGTACCGGCAAAAGCCTTCTGGCCCGCACCATCCACGATCTGTCGGACCGCGCGCAGGAACCGTTCGTCACTGTCCGGGGG
Source organism: Paracoccaceae bacterium (assembly GCA_049646265.1). Lineage (GTDB taxonomy): Bacteria > Pseudomonadota > Alphaproteobacteria > Rhodobacterales > Rhodobacteraceae > TMP-24. The sequence goes on along the minus strand of JBARVM010000314.1, from coordinate 2,177 downwards.
GCAGAGATGGCCCTGCCGGACGCGCCGGCGAGGCTTCTGGATCGCGCGGGGGCTGGCACGCTGTTTCTGGACGAAATTGCCGATTTCGACACGGATGCGCAGGCGCAGCTGGTGCGGCTTCTGGACGGGCTTGGGGCTGGGGGGCCGCGCATCCTGACTAGCTCTCAGGTCGATCTGTCGGATCGGCTCGCCTCTGGCCAGTTGCGCGCAGATCTTTTCTACCGGCTCGACGGGGTGCGTCTTTTCGTGCCGCCCCTGCGGGAACGGGTCGAGGATATCGCCCTTTTGACGCGGCACTTTCTGGCGCGGGCCGAGGCGTCGGGCCTTGGTCGCAGCAGCCTGGCACCCGCCGCCATCCAGCATTTTCAAACCCATTCCTGGCCCGGCAATGTGCGCCAGCTTGAAAATACCATTCGTCAGCTGGTGGTCACCGCGACGGGCCCCGAAATCTCTGCCGCTGATTGCGCGGCGGTTCTGGGGGCGCAGGATATGCAGTCGGTGCGCGTGGATGAGGGCGAAAAGCTTGCCACCTCTGTCGCGCGTCACCTCAGCCGTTATTTCGCCCTGCATGTCGGCATCTTACCGCCGCCCGGTCTTTATGATCGGGTTTTGCGGGAAATAGAGGCGCCTTTGCTGGAAATCGCCCTCGATGCGACGGCGGGAAATCAGGCTAAATGTGCCGATCTTCTGGGTATCAACCGCAATACTTTGCGCAAGAAGCTGACAGAGCTGGATATCCGCGTGACACGCCGCCGCAAGCTGATGTAATATGGCCACAAGCCTGTGGCGCATGCGCATCAGCCGCAAAGATCGCAGGGGTGAAATGGTGAAGGCATCAGCGGTAACCGCGAGCAGCGGGGAAAGGCGCAGGTTTGCAGGGCGTCGGGCGGCATTGGACATGGGATAGGGTTGCGCGCCTGCGTCGGCAGCGGCGCTGGCAAAGTGGCGCGACCATCGGCCTTGTGCTGCTTGGCCCGGTACTGGCCCTGGCCACATTCCTTGCCCTTGGCCCGATCGGGCGGGGGGCGGAATCCAATTCACTGCGGCTGATCTTGCTGGCCGATCTGGTCTATTTCCTGCTGTTGGCCGGTCTGGTCTTTTCGCGGCTGGCGCAAATGGTTGCCGCCCGGCGGGCCCGCTCGGCCGGGTCGCGCCTGCATATGCGGCTGACCAGCATCTTTGCCGGCATTGCGCTGGTGCCGACGATCCTGGTGGCGATCTTCGCCGGGCTGACAGTGAATATCGGGCTGGAGGGCTGGTTTTCCGACCGGGTGCGCAGCGTTGTCGGCTCCTCCCTCTCGGCCGCCGAGGCCTATCACGAAGAACATCGCCGCGATCTGGCCACCGATGTGGAGGCGCTGGCCCGCTATCTGAACCTTGCCCGGCAATCGACCTTTCTCTTGTCGGATGGCGACCTGCGTCAGCTTTTGACGCAAGGCCAGTCGCAGATACAGCGCGGCCTGCGCGAGGCCTATGTCATTGACGGCAGCGGCCAGATCCGCGCGCGCGGTGAACGGTCCTATCTGTTTGATTTCGAACGGCCCACCGATGAGCAACTGGCAGAGGCACAGGCAGGTCAGCTGGTGACCATCGAGGACTGGGACAGTAATGAATTTCGCGCGTTGATCGCCCTGGAATCTTCGCCCGACCGGCTATTGTATGTTAGTCGAGATGTTGACGGCAAGATATTGAATTTGCTTGATGAAACTCGCGCGACCGTAGGGCTTTACGAACAGCTGGAACAGACGCGCGGCAAGGTGATCTTTGAGTTCGGCCTTGTCTATCTCGGCTTTGCGCTGATCCTGATTCTCGCAGCGGTCTGGCTGGGTCTTTGGTTCGCCGAAAGGCTGGCGCGGCCCGTTGGGCGGCTGGCCGGGGCGGCGCAGCGGGTCGGGGCCGGCGATTTGGGGGTGCAGGTCGCCGAAGAGGCCGGCGACGACGAAATCGCCATGCTGGGCCGCGTCTTCAACCAGATGACCAGGCAATTGTCGGCGCAACGCGAGGCGCTGGTGGAAAGCCACCGCGAAACGGAAGATCGCCGCAGCCTCTTTGACTCGGTGTTGTCCTCGGTCACGGCGGGCGTTATGGGGTTGAATGCCGACGGGGCTGTGGATTTCACCAACCGAGCGGCGGTGCGGCTTTTGGGGCCGACTGACCCTTTCGATCATGGTCAGAAC
>JBARVM010000313.1:0-1860 GCA_049646265.1 Paracoccaceae bacterium | reverse complement strand
CGCATCTGCATGCGCAAGAGGCGCTGCAGGATGCGGACCTGAATGCCGATGGCACGGTTGCAGGTAGCGCGCCCAAAAAGACCTTTGCACAGGCCGCCTGGCAGATCGTGATCGCCGACGTGTCCATGTCGCTTGACAATGTGCTGGCCGTCGCCGGTGCCGCGCGGGAACACCCGACGGTGCTGGTGCTGGGGCTGGCCCTGTCGATCGCCCTGATGGGCCTGGCCGCCACCTATGTGGCGAATCTTCTGAACCGCCACCGCTGGATCGCCTATGTGGGTCTGTTGATTATCTTTTACGTCTCGCTCAGCATGATCTACGAAGGCTGGCACTCGGTCAGCCCAATGGTCGAGACAGCGCTGGGCGTCTAGGGCAGGGCGGTCAGCTTTCGTCTGCCGTTTCCCCGCCACTGCGCCGCAGAAAGAAGAGCGCCAGCAGAAGGCCCGCCATGGCGAGCCCGGCCGCCGTCTGCACCGTACCCCACTGGTCCGTCGCCTTTTCGATCAGCGCCACAAGCGCGCGCGACTTCCCCGCGCCGCCATCGCCGTCGGGCAGCGCTCCGGTCAGGACTGCGAAGGAGGCCCAGCCGAAAAGACCAAGCGCGATCAAAGCCTGCACATATTTCATGGAGGAACCTTTCGCCATTGTCGTCGGCGACAGGGTATGTGGGAAAAGGGGCCAAAATTGGGCTGGGCCCCCATGGGGGGGCAGAAGCCGACCTACCGATGAACCATTGCGAGTGGGTTGTGCGAGTTCGAGCGGCCTGCCAGCACGACCCGCCCCCTCACACCAACCGCTCCACCTCTTTCGCGGCGCGGACGAAATCCGCAAAGAGCGGATGCGGGGCGAAAGGTTTGGATTTCAGTTCGGGGTGGAACTGGACGCCGATGAACCAGGGGTGGTCCTTCCATTCGACGATCTCGGGCAGCTTGCCATCCGGGCTCATCCCCGAAAAGATCAGGCCGCATTCCTCCAGCCGGGCGCGGTATTTCACATCCACCTCATAACGGTGGCGGTGGCGTTCCTCGATGATGGTTTCGCCGTAAACCTCCGCCACCTTGGAAGTGGCCGCCAGCTGGGCGGTATAGGCGCCTAGCCGCATGGTGCCGCCCTTGTCGTCATCGGCCTTGCGACTGACCGTATGGTTGCCCTGCACCCATTCCTTCAGGTGATAGACCACCGGTTCAAACCGCTTGGCGCCCGCCTCATGGTCGAACTCTTCTGATCCCGCTTTGGTCAGCCCGGCCATGTTGCGCGCCGCCTCGATCACCGCCATCTGCATGCCTAGACATATGCCAAGATAGGGGATCTGCTTTTCCCGCGCGAACTGGGCGGCCTTGATCTTGCCTTCGGTCCCCCGTTCGCCAAAACCGCCGGGAACGAGGATCGCGTGAAACCGCTCCAGATAGGGCGCGGGGTCTTCACGCTCGAATATCTCGGCATCGATCCATTCGGCCTTGACCCGCACCCGGTTGGCCATGCCGCCATGGGTTAAAGCCTCGGCGATCGACTTATAGGCATCCTCCAGCTGGGTATATTTGCCGACGATGGCCACCCGCACTTCGCCCTCGGCATTTGTCAGCCGGTCCATCACATCTTCCCACCGCTCCATATTGGGCTTGGGGGCGGGCGAGATGCCGAAAGCGTCAAGCACCGCCTGATCGAGCCCTTCGCGGTGATAGGCGAGCGGCGCCTCGTAGATCGTCTTCAGATCATAGGCGGGGATAACGGAATCGGGGCGCACATTGCAAAAGAGCGCGATATTGGCGCGTTCCTTTTCCGGGATCGGATGTTCACAACGGCAGACAAGCACGTCCGGCGCCAGACCGATCGACTGCAATTCCTTGACAGAGTGTTGCG
>JBARVM010000312.1:0-2792 GCA_049646265.1 Paracoccaceae bacterium | reverse complement strand
TGGAAAAACATCTGAGTGCCGAGGAAAAGGCCGCAATTCAGGCCATGGGCGGTTTTCAGGCGCTGATGGAGACATTGCGCAAGCGGCTCGAAGAACAGAAGGGCCGTCATCAGGGTGGTTCGAAATGGATCGGCACGGCGGGCACATCGCCCTTTGGCGCCTATGGCTATAACCCCGAAGGCGTGCGCATAGGGCAGGCCGAAAGCCGCCATCAAAGGGCGGCAAAGGTCTGGGACCGGCGCGAGTTCCGCAATCTTGACGATCAGGTGGAGCTTGGCACCCGCAATATCAAAGTGGCGCTGAAACGTCTGCGCCGCTGGGCCCGCGACGGCGCGGAAGAGGAACTGGATCTGGACGCCACGGTCCGCGCTACCGCCGATCACGGCTATCTTGACGTGAAAACCCGGCCAGAGCGGAGAAACGCGGTCAAGGTGCTGCTGTTTCTCGATGTCGGCGGCTCCATGGACCCGCATGTGCGGCTGGTGGAGGAGTTGTTTTCCGCCGCCCGGTCGGAATTCAAACATCTGCAAAGCTATTATTTTCACAATTGCATCTACGAGGGCGTCTGGCGCGATAACCGCCGCCGTTGGGACAGGCAGATTCCCACACCAGAACTTTTGCGCACCTTTGGGGCGGACTATAAATGCCTGATCGTTGGCGATGCTTCCATGTCGCCTTATGAACTGATCTATCCCGGCGGCGCCAATGAACATTGGAACGCCGAACCCGGCGAAGTCTGGTTACGGCGCCTGCAGGAACAATGGCCCGCCACGGTGTGGCTGAACCCGATGAGCGAACGCCACTGGGCGGGCACCCAGTCTGTCGGGATGATCCGGCAGATCTTTGACAATCGCATGTATCCCCTGACCCTTGCCGGTATCGCCGCGGCGATCAAGGCATTGGGATAATAGGGTTTTTACAAGACCTATGCCGCCTATCGCGCCTTGAAGAGGCTGCCAAGCACCCCCCGCACAATGGCGCGCCCGGCGCTGGAACCGATCTGGCGCACAACGCTTTTACCAAAAGCCGTTGCCAGACTGTCGGAACGTGAACTCCCCTTTCGGCGGGTCGAGCTGGTGCGACCCCAGGGGCTGTCATCATCATAGCGGCGGCGGTCCTTTGACGCCTCTTTCTCGGCGCGCGCCTCTTCCTTGGCGCGGGCGGCGGCTTCCTCGGCCTCGGCGGCCTCCTTGGCGGCGGCTTCGGCGCGGGCCTGAAGCTTTTCAAAGGCAGATTCGCGGTCGATCACCATGTCATATTTGCCTGACATCAGCGACGCCGCCATGACACCGCGCCGTTCGTCGGGGGAAATCACGCCAAGGCGGCTGGCGGGCGGGCGGATCAGCGTGCGTTCTACCATGCCCGGCACACCCTTGGCCTGCAGGAAAGAGGTGACCGCCTCGCCCACCCCCACTTCCTTGATCGCGGCTTCAGTGTCGAAACGCGGGTTGGGCCGGTAGTTTTCCGCTGCGCGGCGCAGGTCCTGCTGATCCTTGGCCGTAAAGGCGCGCAAGGCATGCTGTACACGGTTGCCAAGCTGGCCAAGAATATCGTCGGGCACATCGGCCGGATTTTGGGTGATGAAATAGATCCCCACCCCTTTGGAACGGATCAGTCGCGCCACCTGTTCGACCTTTTCCACCAGCGCTTTCGGCGCGTCATCGAACAGAAGATGCGCCTCGTCGAAGAAGAAGACAAACTTGGGCCGATCCGGGTCGCCGACCTCTGGCAGATTCTCGAATAGTTCGTAAAGAAGCCACAGCAGGAAGGTCGCATAAAGCCGGGGCGAATTCATCAACCGGTCGGCGGCCAGAATATTGATCTGCCCACGCCCGTCCGGCGCTTGCCGCATCATGTCGAAAAGCTCCAGCGCCGGTTCGCCGAAAAGCGACAGGCCGCCCTGGTTTTCCAGCACCAGCAGTTGGCGTTGAATGGCGCCGACAGTTGCGGGGGAGATATTGCCATAGCGCAGGCCGATATCGGCGGCGTTCTGGCCGATCCAGACCAGCATTGACTGAAGATCCTTCAGATCGAGCAGCGCCATCCCCTCTTCATCGGCGATGCGAAAGGCGATGTTGAGGACCCCTTCCTGCGCGTCACTGAGTTCCAGAAGCCGCGACAAGAGGAGCGGACCCATTTCGGAAATGGTGGTGCGGACCGGGTGGCCTTGTTCGCCAAAAATATCCCAGAAAACCGTAGGATAGGAGCGGTAGTTAATCTCATACCCGATGGTTTCGGCGCGTTTCTGGAAAGCGGAGTGAAGCTTGTGGTCCTCGCTCCCTGCCATGGCGAGCCCGGCCAGATCGCCCTTCACATCGGCCATGAAGACGGGAACACCTGCCGCAGAAAACCCTTCGGCCAGAATTTGCAAGGTCACGGTCTTGCCCGTGCCGGTCGCGCCTGCGATCAGCCCGTGTCGGTTGCCATACTTCAGTAAGAGTTCCTGCGGTTCGCCGTACGATTCGCCACCGCCACCTGCAAATACGCCCTCTGCCGTTACTTCTGTCTGCACGATAATCCTCCGGACCTTGTCAACCCTGCCGCGGTCACCCTGAGCACCGCACGTTAACCTATTTGTGCCAGTCTGGGGCGCAGCGGGCAATCCTAATCCTGTCCGCCTGACCTCCTCCCTGTCAGACTGGCCGCGCCGCGCTTTGGCGCGGCACATTTTTGCCTGAACCGGCCTTTCAACGCGAGGCACAGCCATTTTTTCGCAGAATGCAAGGCTAATGCCCCGAGGCTGTTAGCGGTCTCAAATTTCCTGTTGACGGTGGGTGGAATCGGCTCTAGCG
>JBARVM010000311.1:0-5913 GCA_049646265.1 Paracoccaceae bacterium | reverse complement strand
GTGCAAAGCACCGGCTGATCAGAAACCCAGACCAGCATATTTGTTTTTGAACTTCGAAACACGGCCGCCCGTGTCCATAAGTTTGGCCGAACCGCCGGTCCAGGCCGGATGCGCCAGCGGGTCGATGTCGAGCGACAGCGTTTCGCCTTCCTTGCCCCAGGTCGAACGGGTCTGGTAGGTGGTGCCGTCGGTCATCTTGACGGTGATGAAGTGATATTCGGGGTGAATGTCCGTTCTCATCATTCCGCTCCTTGATCGGCTTTGACTTTATAGGTTGAATCCTCGGCGATACGGGCAGATTTGCCGCGACGGTCGCGGAGATAGTAAAGCTTGGCGCGGCGCACGCGGCCACGGCGCACCACCTCGATCGAGGCGATATTGGTCGAGTAAAGCGGGAAAACCCGTTCCACGCCTTCGCCGAAAGAGATCTTGCGCACGGTGAAAGAGGCAGAGATCGTGGCGCCGCCCTTGCGGGAAATGCACACACCTTCGTAATTCTGCACACGGGTGCGGCTGCCTTCGGTCACCTTGTAACCGACTTTGACCGTATCACCGGCCTTGAAGTCCGGGATGTCCTTGGCGAGGCCGGCGATCTGCTCGGCCTCAAGCTGGGCGATAATATCCATCGCTTGTCCTTTCATGGCTTGCGGTATGTCCGCAAAGCTGTTTGCGCGGCCACGAGAGCTCTTGGTCTTCGCCCGGGTCCCTGTCAGCTTTCGCCGGCAAGCCCGCCAGAGGTCATGTCGTCATTCTTGTCGCTTTGCCGCAGGCCCGGTTCCCACCGAAGAAGGCAGGCGCGTTGACCAGTGGCAAAAGATCCGATGGACTCACTCGACCCCTCGGACAGGCGGGGTATAGGGTCGAAGGGCGGTTGGGTCAAGGCCCGCTTTTCGCCTTCTGCCCGGCCCGAAACGGGCGTGCGGCCCTGCCCGCAAGGCGCCCCGGCAGCAGAGGTAGAAGGCTTGCAATGGTTTTGATCAAATGTCAGGCTTGACCCTGCAGCATCAGCGCAAGAGGCAACCGCCATGATCAGGACCAAGGACCCGAAATTCAACTTGCGCCTGGCCGAACCGGAAGATGCCGAACTGGCCCTGGCCTTCATGCACAAGCTCGGCATCTATCAGAAGATGGCCGACGAGATCACCGCGACGGCGGAAAACCTGCGTGACATCCTTGCGTCTGGTTTCGGCGAGGCACTTTTTGGCTATTACGAGGGCGAAGCGGTTGGTTTCATGTTCTTCAGCCAGACCTCCTCGGCCTTTACCGGGCGGTGGGGGCTGTTCCTTGATGGGTTCTATGTCGAAGAGGCGCTGCGCCACCGGGGTCTGGGCAAGATCAGGATGGCGCATCTGGCGCAGATGGCGATGGACCGGGGTGGCAGGATGCTCGAATGGCAATGTCTCGACTGGAACGCGCCGACCATCCGCATTTATCAGTCAATGGGTGCTTACCGGTTGGACGGGCTTGGCACATATCGGCTGTCACCCGAAGACTTGCGCAGCTGCGCGGCAGGGGCATGAACCGAAAGGCGATTGCAACGCCCGCGGCCTAGCGGTCCGGTGTCGTCCAATCCTTTTGGGGCGTGGCATTGCGCCGTCGCAACCGCAAGGCCAAGCCCAGGGAGACGCCAACGCCAATCGCCAGCGTCAAATCGGCAAAGACGGTGAGAACGGCCGTCAGGACCAGCAGGATCCGGTCGGAAATGCGGGCCTGCAGATAGCTGCCCCACTTGTGCGGTTCGCTCATGTTCCAGGCAGTCAAGATCAACAGCCCGGCGAGGGCAGGCATGGCAAGATATCCTGCGAGTGGGGCGGCAAGCAGCATGATCAACAACAAAGCGAGCGCGTGAATGATACCGGCAATCGGGGTTTGCCCGCCTGCGCGGATATTGGTGGCGGTGCGCGCGATAGCGCCGGTCGCAGGCAAGCCGCCAAAGAGTGCAGATCCGATGTTGGCATAGCCCTGCGCCAAAACCTCGGCATTAGGTCGGTGCCGTCCGCCGGTTATCTTGTCAGCCACCATTGCGGACAGCAAAGATTCCACAATGGCCAGAAAGGCAATGACGAAGGCCGAGGGCAAAAGTTCAATAACCCGGACCCAACTGATCGCCGGCAGGGCAGGGGCGGGCAGTCGGCTTGGCAAGGGGCCAAAGCGCGACAGGATCGTATCAACCGGCAATGTCAGAAGGGTAACAGCGCCAGAGGTCAGGCATATCGCAAGGATCAGCCCAGGAAAGCGCGGCGCTTTGCGCCGCAACACAATGATAAGGATCATCGTCACCAGACCGATCCCCGGCGCCCAGGGCTTCAAGCTTTGCCGTGCTGCCCAGAGTACTTCCAGTTTGCCGACGAATTCTGCAGGCACATTTGTAACCGAAAGGCCCAGAAAATCCTTGATCTGACTGGTGGCGATGATCAAGCCGATACCGATGGTAAAACCGTTTATTACCGCCTCGGGCACATAGGCCACCAAGTTCCCGGCACGAAGATAGCCTGCGACCAGCATGATTATCCCGGCCATGAAGGTTGCCAGCACCAACCCGTCATAACCATGTTCGGCAATCACGCTGAAGACAACGACGATGAAGGCACCGGTCGGCCCGCCGATCTGCACGCGGCTGCCACCGAGGAGGGAGATGAGAAACCCCGCGACGATCGCAGTTATCAGCCCTTTTTCCGGGCCTGCGCCAGAGGCGATGGCAATGGCGAGGCTCAAGGGCAGTGCCACAAGCGCGACGGTCAGCCCAGCGACAAGATCGCCGGCAAACTGTCGGCGGTCATAGGTCTGAATGGTGTTCAGCATTTCGGGTCGCATGAGGGCATTACGGCGCAAAATCGCGAAAATACAACGGAAATTTGAGGCATTTGCCCAGGCGTCAGCCCTTTGTCCCGGCCTTCCACGCCGCCCAAAGATCGGGGCGTTTTTCGCGGGTGATCCGCTCCGCCTCTGCCTGCCGCCATTTGGCAATCTCGCCATGATGACCGGACATCAGCACCGCCGGGATCTCCCGCCCTTGCCAGACCGTTGGCCTTGTGTAGTGCGGATGTTCCAGAAGGCCGTGCGAATGGCTTTCATCGACGGCAGAGGCGGCATTGCCAAGAACGCCGGGGCGCAGACGCACCGCCGCGTCGATCATCGCCTGTGCGGCAATCTCGCCGCCGGTCATGACGAAATCGCCCAGCGAAATCTCCTCGACTTCGTAATGGTCGAGCACGCGCTGATCGACCCCTTCGAAACGGCCACAAAGAAAAGTGGCGCCCTCGGCCGCGGCAAGCCGCCGGGCGGTAGACTGGTCAAAGGGTTTGCCGCGCGGCGAAAGATAGATTACCGGCCAGCGGTCGCGCCCTGCAGGGGTGCCAACCGCGGCGGCATCGAGCGCCTGGGCAACAACATCGGCGCGCAGTACCAGGCCCGCCCCGCCCCCTGCGGGATTGTCATCGACGGTGCGGTGGCGCCCTTCGCCAAAAGTGCGCAGGTCAAGCGTTTCCAGCGCCCACAGCCCATCGGCCAGCGCCTTGCCGGTCAGGCTCAGACCGAGCGTGCCGGGGAAGGCCTGTGGGAAAAGCGTGATGATCCGCGCGCGCCAGGCGGCGACAGGCTGTGGCGCGTCATTCATCCGCGCTCTCCACCGGCGGGTCAACGATGACCCGGCGGGCGGTCAGGTCCACGGTGGGGACAATCGCCTTGGTAAAGGGCAGCAAAAGCGTGGCTTTCAGCCCAGGCCCGGCCACTTCCAGAATGTCGCCCGCGCCGTGGTTATAGACGGCGCGCACCGCGCCGAGATGCGTGCCGGATGTGTCCAGCACCTCCAACCCGATCAGATCGGAATGATAGAACTCATCGTCGGGCAGGTTGGGCAGGCGGTCCCGGTCGGCGAAAAGTTCGACGCCGCGCAGGGCGTCGGCCTCTTCCTTGCTGTTGATGCCGGAAAGGCGCGCGGTCAGCCCCGCACCCGATCCGCGCGTCAGTTTCAGGGTAAAGCTGCGGCTGCCGTCAGAGGTCCAGAGCGGCGCATAGGCGACGATGGCCTCTGGCTGGGCGCAAAAGCTTTTCAGCCGCACATCACCCTTGACCCCAAAGGCACCTGTGATGGCGCCGACGCAAATCCGTTCACCCATATCCGCTCCTAGCGCTCCATCAATGTCAGCGCGGCTGCGCGTGTTTCCCAACCGGCGCGGGCAAGTTCCGGCTCTTCCTGTTGTTCAAGCGGGTAGCCGACGCAGAGATAGCCGATAAAGCGCCAGCCCACCGGCACGTCAAGATCGCGTGACAGACGCGCGGGGTCAAGGATCGAGACCCAGCCAAGCCCAAGCCCTTCGGCCCGCAACGCCAGCCAGAAATAGGAAATGGCCGTCACCACGGAATAGGAGCGAGTTTCCGGCATGGTCATGGCGCCGAGCCCCGCACCCTTGGTCGTGTCATCGTCGCAAAAGATCGCCAGTTGCACGGGCGCCTCTTGCAGGCCGCTGAGCTTCAGCCCGGCATATAGCCCGGCCCTGTCGCCGCTATAACCTTTGAGTGCTTCGCCATTGGCCGAGGTGAAATTCTCCAGCACCGCCGCGCGGGCTTGCTGGCTGGTAAGTCGCAGGATCCGCCAAGGTTCGCTCAGCCCGACTGAGGGGGCAAGCGCAAAACTCTCCAGACAGCGCGACAGGATATGTTCCGGGACGGGATCGGTGGAAAAACGCCGCACGTCGCGGCGCCAGCGCAAGAGGTCCGCCAGCCGGTCGCGAAAATCGCGGTCAAAATGGGGAGCGGAGGGGGGGAGTGCGCCTGCCGCCGCTGCACGGTCAGCTGCCACTTTGGCCAACCTCATCGGTCTGCAGGCAGTCGCCCCCGGCAGTGCGGCCGGAGGCGAAGAACTGATCGGTCTTGACCCCCAGCCAGAAGGTTCCCGAGCACAGGGCCACGGTAATGATCCGACGCAGGAAAAAACCGATCAACATGATGTCATCGCCTTATTCGCTGGCGGCTTCTTCGGCCACGGCTTCTTCTACGACGGCCTCTTCTGCCACAGCTTCTTCTGCCACGACTTCTTCTGCGGCGGCGGGGGCGGCTTCTGCCGGTTTGGCAACTTTGGCGGCTTTTTCAGCGGCGCGTTTCTTGGCCTTGTCGCCGGGTTCCGCCTTCTTCATGTTCTTGCGCTCGGCCTTTTCCTTGACACCGGCTGCTTCGAGCATGCGGGCGACGCGGTCGGTGGGCTGGGCGCCCTGGCCGAGCCAGTACTGGACCCGCTCCATGTTCATCTTGACGCGCTCTTCGCTGTCCTTGGCCAGAAGCGGGTTATAGGTGCCGAGCTTTTCGAGGAAGCGGCCGTCACGCGGCATGCGGCTGTCGGAGGCGACGATCGAATAGAAGGGGCGCTTTTTGGAACCACCGCGCGCAAGACGGATTTTCATAGCCATGATATTTCTCCTTTAAGATGGCGTGAAACCGGGATTTCCCGGCTATTTCTGCAGTTTCTCGTGATGCCTGATGACTTCGGAAATGATGAAGGTCAGGAATTTCTTGGCCAGTTCGGGGTCGAGATCCGCCGCATCGGCCAGCTGTTCGAGCCGCGCCATCTGGCTGGCTTCGCGGGCTGGGTCCGAGGGGGGCAGGTCATGTTCGGCCTTGAGCCGCCCGACCGCCTGGGTCTGTTTGAACCGTTCGGCCAGCGTATAGACAAGGATCGCGTCGAGCCGGTCGATCGCGTCGCGATGTTCCTTCAAGAGGGCAGCGGCAAGGGTCGTGGGATCGCTCATCGGGGCCTCCGGTGCGGACGAACAGGGCGTATGGCAGCTGTATGGCAGGCGTATGGCTTCTGTCCCGACATCTTCCCGACAAAGGTGCGGGCGGCGCGCGCCGGGGCGCTGCCCCGGACCCCGAGGTATTTGGGAACAGAAGAAGGGGGCAAACTGGTCATGCCCGCCC
>JBARVM010000310.1:0-2262 GCA_049646265.1 Paracoccaceae bacterium | reverse complement strand
CCTTCGGCACCCTGCCAGCCCCGCTGCTGATAGCGCCATTGGGCGCCACCACTTTCCTCATCTTCGTTGTGCCCAACAGCCCCTTGGCGCAACCATGGTCGGCGATCATGGGCAATTTCCTCTCAGCCCTGGTGGCGCTGGCGGTACCCCGATATGTGTCCGATCCGGCCCTTGCGGCGGCCGGGTCTGTCGGACTGGCGGTGGCTGCCATGGGCTTTGCGCGGGCCATGCACCCGCCCGGCGGCGCCGTAGCGCTTCTGATCGCCCTAATGGCGGCAGAAAACGGCCCCGCACCCTTTTTCTTTGCCGTCTCGCCAGTGCTGGTCAATACCACGCTCCTCGTGGCACTGGCGGTGGTCTATAATCGCGTCACGGGGCGCAATTATCCTTTCCGCCAACCGGCAGAAACCAGCAACCATGGCACCAAAGATCCGGCACCCGAGCGACGGTTGGGACTGTCGGCAGAGGAGCTTGGCGACATCCTGCAAGGCATGCGGCTTGACGCCAACATCGGCGCCGAGGATCTAGCCCGCCTGATTGGTATGGCCGAGGCAGAGGCCGCGTCCCGCCATCTGGGCGGGCTGGTCGCCGCTGACATCATGTCTCGCGATCTGGTGACCGTCCGTCCAGACGCGCACCCCGACGCGCTGGCCGAGGTTTTTCGCACCCATGGCTTCAAGACCTTGCCGGTCGTGGATGGGGCCGGTCTTTATCAGGGGCTTTTGTCGCAATCCGCGCTGTTGGGGCTACATGATCAACAGATCGAGGCGCGGCAAATCATGGCGGCCAATGCAGAAACCATCGGCCCCGCAGAGCCTTTGGCGCGCCTTCTGGTCCTGATGGCGGACGGGGGCGCGCAGGCGCTGGCCGTGGTGAAAGGGGACCGCCTGCATGGCATTGTCACCCGCAGCGATCTGATGGCTGCCATGGCACATGTGCTGAACCGATAACCTGCTGCTGAACTGGCCGGCCGGCCCTGCACCTAGCGCGCCAGGGCAAGCAATCCGTCTATATCCAGATGCGCCTCCATATGATCGGCAAGCGCATCGAGAACCGTCTCTACCGTAGCGTTGTAGCTGACTGACGCGGGCGCCCCAAGCCCGGCAAGAAAAGCCGCACGGAAGGTATCGCCAGTGAACATCCCGTGCAGATAACTGCCCATGATGCGGCCATCAGCCGAACAGGCCCCTTCGGGCTTGCCATCAATAAAGGCGAAAGGTCTGGCGCAGGCGGGCCCCGAAGAACGGCCTATATGGATCTCATAACCTTCCATCGGCGCGCCGGTCGCCGCATGTCTGGCGGTCACGCGGGTCAGGCGTTTGTCGGGGATCATCGTGGTTTCGATATCAAGATGGCCAAGGCCGACATCTGTGCCGGGCGCGCCCTCGATCCCGTCGGGGTCGGTGATGCTCTGCCCCAGCATCTGATAACCGCCGCAGATGCCCAACAGATGCCCGCCGCGCCGGACATGGGCGGCAAGGTCTATATCCCAACCTTGTTCGCGGAGATACGCCAGATCGCCGCGCGTGGATTTCGATCCGGGAATGATCACCAGCGCCGCATCGCCGGGGATCGCGGCGCCCCCGCGAACCATGGTCAAGCTGACCCCGGGTTCAAGCTTCAGCGGGTCAAGATCGTCGAAATTGGCGATGCGGGATAGCGCGAGGCAAGCGATCTTCAGCGGGCCGCTGCCGGTGGCGCCGCCAAGGTCCAGCGCATCCTCGGCGGGCAGTTTCGCGGCATCGCGGAAATAGGGCAGAACGCCGAAACCGCGCCAACCAGTGCGGGCCGCAATCAGCCGATAACCATCGTCGAACAGGCTCGGGTCGCCCCGGAACTTGTTGATCAGAAACCCCGCGACCATTCCCGCATCTTCGGGGTCAAGCACGGCCTGCGTGCCGATGATCTGGGCAATGACCCCGCCCCGGTCGATATCTCCCGCCAGCACCACGGGCACGTCAGCCGCGCGGGCAAAGCCCATATTGGCGATGTCGCCCACCCGCAAATTGACCTCGGCCGGGCTGCCAGCGCCTTCGACGACGACAAGGTCATGGACGGCCTTCAGGCGGTTGAAACTCTCCAGCACCGAGCTCAAAAGTTGTGGTTTCAGGGCGGAATAGTCTCTTGCCCGGACCGTTGTCAGCCGTTTACCCTGGACCACGACCTGCGCCCCGGTATCGGTTTCGGGCTTCAGCAGGACCGGGTTCATATCGGTATGCGGATCAAGCCCAGAGGCCAGCGCCTGCAAAGCCTGCGCCCGCC
>JBARVM010000309.1:0-2728 GCA_049646265.1 Paracoccaceae bacterium | reverse complement strand
GGCAGATGCCGCCAGGTCAGCGGCCCAACATGTTACATCACCTGTCATTAGGGCAGCGGCCGAACTCGCAATCCGCCATGGTATCGGTCTGGTATTGGGGTATCCAGAGCTGGACGACGAGCGGCTTTTCAACAGCGCCGCGGTTTTCGACAAAAAGGGGAGGTTGGTTCACAATTACCGCAAGGTGACCTTGCCAAATGATTTCGAACGCAGTTGTTTCCTTACTGGAACAGGACCGCAAGTGTTCGAGTTCGAGGGTGTCCGCTGTTCTGTCGTCATCTGCTATGATGTCGAGTTCCCCGAGCTGCCGCGCCAGGTTGCGCTGGCTGGCGCTGAACTGCTCATCGTTCCGACCGCCTTGCGAGCCTGCTGGCGCGTGGTTTCAGAATGTTTGGTCCCGACGCGGGCGTATGAAAATGGAATCTATGTCGCCTACTGCGACTATTCGGCGGTCGGTGTTAAACCTCAGTTCAGCGGTTCCAGCGCAATTTGTGGGCCGAACGGGAAATCTGTCAGCGGCCATGTCGATAGTCATGGGCTTATTTTAGGCCGGATTGACACGGAAGCCGCAGGCAGCCACCGATCTGAGTTCGACTTCCTTGAAGATCTAAAGAAACTGAACAAAGCCACTGGCCTGGCAGGCCGCGGACCCGACCCGATCTAAAGCCAGAGCAGGGAGCTAACTGGCCAAAGCGGTGCTGACATCAGTCGGTTCATCGGCTCGGCTGGTGCCAAAACTGGGCGCCGATTACAGATGCGCCGGCGGCCAATTATTTGGCGCTGCGACTATCCGATGCGCCAAAAGAGCCCTCGAGCCGGCAATCTGACACCCATCGTCAAAGTCCTTACTGGCCCCGCAAAGCAGTGATGGGCCAGAAAGACCGGCGTCAATTACGCAGCCTTTCGCCTTTTGGGTCATAGGCTGGTTCCGCAAGAATTACGCCTTTGGTATCCTTGCCAAGGATTGCGAGCGAAAGCTCGGTTCCGGCGGTAGCGTTCGCCGCCTTGATGAAGCCGAGTGCCAGCGACTTGCCGACCGAGTAGCCAAAGGCGCCCGAACTCACCCGACCGACGGGCGTACCGTTGGGCAGGAAGATCGGCTCTCCGCCCGAGGCATCGGCGATACCGGCCGCCACCTCGATCATGACAAGCTTTTCACGCGGCACGTTATCTGCCAGTGCGGCGTAGGCGGCTTTGCCAAGAAACTCGGGCTTGTCCATCTTGATCAGCCGGTCTAACCCAACTTCCTGCGGCCAGTATTCCGGGCTGTATTCGCGGCCCCAGGAGCCATAGCCTTTTTCCACGCGGAGCGAGAGCAGGGCGCGGCTGCCGACCGGACGGACGCCAAGATCCGCGCCCGCAGTCAGAAGTGCCGTGTAGAGCTTAACCTGGTCAGCTTCCGCCACATAGAGTTCCCAGCCGAGATCGCCGGTGAACGACACCCTGATTGCGGTGGCCTCCACACCAGCAATAGAGATGCGGCGCGAGCGCATGAATGGAAACGACTCATTGGACAGGTCTTCCTGCGTCAGCCGGGACAGAAGCTCGCGCGCCTTGGGGCCTGCAACGTTGACGCCGCAAAGGTCGACGGTGAGGCTTTTGAACGAGACGGTGTCTGGGCGCGGAACTTCGTTGAAGTAGCGCTGATGGTAGCGCTCGGCCATGCCAGAGCCGACCATGAAGAAGTGTTCCTCTCCAAGCTTGGTCACGGTGAAGTCACCTGCGATGCCGCCACGTTTGCCGATCAGGGGTGTCAGGCAGGACCGACCGATCTGCGAAGGCACCCGGTTGGCAATGATGCGGTCAAGCCAATCACCCGCACCAGCACCCTTGATCTCGTATTTGGCAAAGTTCGAGATGTCGATCACGCCGACGCCATCCCGCAACGCCTTCGCCTCGGCGCCGACATGGTCGAACCACGGCTGGCGGGTGAAGCCGTAGCTCTCCTTCGGCTCCACGCCCTTCGGTGCGAACCAAAGGGGATGTTCCCAGCCGTAGTTGAGACCGAAGACCGCGCCCATTTCCTTTTGCAATGCGTAGGCGGGGCGGGTGCGCACCGGGCGACCGGCCTCACGTTCTTCATAGGGGAAATGGATCTTGAAGCGGTTGGCGTACTGGTCCTGCACGCGCGCCTTGGTAAAGGCTTTGTCGGCCCAGTCGCCGAACCGGGCCAGGTCCCAGGCGAACATGTCGTATTGCGGCTCGCCCTCGACAATCCACTGTGCACTCATCAAGCCTAGCCCGCCGGACTGCGAGAAGCCGGGGATGATGCCGGTGCAGCAGAAATAGTTCCTGAGCTCCGGCACCGGGCCGTAAAGTGCCGCACTGTCAGGCGACCAGATCATCGGGCCGTTGATGACCCGCTTGATGCCCGCGGTGCCGACCGCCGGCACCCGGGCGATCGCGCGCATCATGTTTTCCTCGATCCGTGCGAGGTCGTCGGCGAACAGCTCGTGCCCGAAGCCCTGCGGTGTGCCATCTTCGGCCCAGAACCGCATGTCCTTTTCATAGGCGCCGACAAGCAATCCGTTGCCTTCCTGACGCAGGTAGTATTCGCCGTCGCGATCGGCGACCGAGGGAAGGCGGCGGCCCATCGCAGCAATCTCGGCGATCGTTTCGGTCACGAAGTACTGGTGCTCGGTCGGTTGCAGCGGCAGCTCGATCCCGGCCATCCGCGCCACTTCGCGTGCCCAGAGGCCGGCGGCGTTGACCACCCACCCGGTGTGGA
>JBARVM010000308.1:0-11230 GCA_049646265.1 Paracoccaceae bacterium | reverse complement strand
ATATTCATCTACAAATCCCTTTCGTAGCCTGCGCAGCAAGGCACCGGCCTTTTCAACATGCCGTTGCCGCCCCGGTCAGCCTTTGTTAACCCTAGAGCGAGAATGATTACTTGAATGTTAATATACGCAATTCTATCGAATTCGGGGGCGCAAAAGTCTTAAATGGTTAATGCAACGGTGAATTCGATGACCGGCTATGCCGGTGGGTCCGGGGCCGGGGCCGGCTGCAGCTGGGTCTGGGATCTGCGCGCGGTGAATGGCAAGGGGCTTGACCTGCGCCTGCGTATTCCCGACTGGATCGACGGGGCAGAGGCGGCGATCCGTCAGGCACTTGGCCCGGTGGTGCAGCGCGGCAATGTCACGCTGACGCTCAAGCTGGAACGCGACCCGTCGATGGCGGGCATCCGTCTGAACCCCGCCGGGGCAAGGGCGGCGCTTGCAGCCCTGGCCGCGGCCGAGGCGGCAGCCGCCGCGCAAGGTATCGAGCTGGCGCCAATGACCGCCGCCGATATCCTGCAGATCCGTGGCGTTCTGGATCAGGGGGGCGAGTTTGGCGATACCGCAGAGCTTTTGGCGGCCCTGATGGCCGACCTTCCGCCGCTGCTCGCAGCCTTTGCCGAGGCGCGCGCCGCCGAAGGGGCGGCCTTGGCGGCGGTCATCGACCGGCAAATCACCAGCCTTTCTGACCTGACCGCCTTGGCCCGCAGCACGGCAGAGGCGCGCAGGCCGCAAGTCGCCGCAGCGCTGAACGACAATCTTGCCCGCATCCTCAGCGGCGCGGCAGAGGCGGACCCGGCCCGAGTAGCACAAGAACTGGCGATCTTGGCGATCAAGTCCGACGTGACAGAAGAGCTTGACCGGCTGACAGCCCATATAGAGGCAGCCCGGGCGCTTTTGTCCGGCGGTGGTGCCATCGGCAAGAAGTTCGACTTTCTCATGCAGGAGTTCATGCGCGAGGCAAATACGCTTTGTTCCAAGTCTGGCAATGTCGATCTGACCCGCATCGGGCTTGACCTCAAGACCGTGATCGACCAGATGCGCGAACAGGTTCAAAATCTGGAATGACACGCATGCCCGCCAAGACGCCTTCGGATCCCCCTCAGACAGCGCCACGCCGGGGCCTCCTGATCATCCTGTCGTCGCCCTCGGGCGCGGGCAAATCCACGCTGGCCAAACGGCTGATGGCATGGGATCCCACCGTACGCTTTTCGGTATCCGCCACGACCCGCGCCCCCCGTCCGGGCGAAGAGGATGGCCGCGATTACTTTTTCCGTTCCCGTGCCGAATTTCAGGCGCTGGTAGAGGCGGGCGAAATGCTGGAACATGCCGAGGTTTTCGGCAATTTCTACGGATCGCCAAAGGCACCGGTCGAACAGGCCATGGCCGAAGGGCGCGATACGCTTTTTGACATCGACTGGCAGGGCGGGCAGCAGGTGCGCAACTCCGCGCTTGGCCGCGATGTCGTGTCGATCTTTGTGCTACCGCCATCGATTGCAGAGCTGGAACGGCGGCTTCGCACGCGCGGGCAGGACAGCGATCAGGTCATCGCCGGCCGCATGGAAAAGAGCGAGGCAGAGATCAGCCACTGGGCCGAATATGACTATGTGCTGATCAATGAAGATATCGACCGTGCCGAGGCGGACCTGCGCACCATCATCACCGCCGAACGGATGCGCCGTGACCGCCAGCCGGGGCTCAGCGATTTTGTCCGTGGCCTGAACCGGGAGTTTTCGGAAAGATGATCTACAGTCTCGACGGCACCGCGCCGGTCATTGGCGCCAATGTCTGGATCGCGCCTGACGCCAATGTCATCGGCAAGATAGAGCTGCAGGAAGAGGCGAGCATCTGGTTCGGCGTCACGCTGCGCGGCGACAATGAATGGATCACCGTGGGCCGCGGTAGCAATGTGCAGGAAAATTGCGTGCTCCATACCGATATGGGGTTTCCGCTGACCATCGGCGCCAATTGCACCATTGGCCACAAGGCCATGCTGCATGGCTGCACCATCGGCGATGGCAGCCTGATCGGCATGGGGGCCACGGTCCTGAACGGGGCGCGGATCGGTCGGGGTTGCCTTATTGGTGCCGGGGCGCTGATCACCGAAGGCAAGGAGATACCGGACGGCAGTCTGGTCATGGGCGCGCCGGGTAAGGTGGTGCGGCAACTGGATGGGGCTGCGCAGGAACGGCTGCTGAAATCGGCTGCGGGCTACCGCGCCAATGCCCGCCGCTTTGCCGCTGGCCTGCAGGCGATCTAGGCCTTTTTGTCCAGCTTGGCGCGGGGGGAAGGGCGCTGCGCCTCGCCCGCAAGGGGATGATGGCCAAGCACCAGATCGCGCAGCCGGTCTTCCATCACATGGGTATAGATCTCGGTCGTGGCGATATCGGCATGGCCCAACAGCGTCTGTATCACCCGCAGATCGGCGCCGCCCGCCAGAAGATGGGTGGCAAAAGCATGGCGCAGCCGGTGCGGCGTGACATCCTCGGGCGACAGGCCCGCCGCGATGGCCAGCGCCTTTAGCTGCCGGTGAAAGACCTGCCGCGTCAGATGCCCGTCAGCCCCCGCAGCCGGAAAAAGGAAGCGCGAGGGCTGGCCACCCCGCGCCTCCACCGCCGCCTCTTCGGCCTTGTCGCGCAGATGCAACCAGGCCGCCAGCGCCGCGCGGGCCGGGCGCGACAGGGGCACCAGCCGTTCCTTATCGCCCTTGCCGCGCACCATGATCATCGCCGGATCTCCGCGCGCCGCCTGTACGGGCAAGGAGACAAGCTCGCTGACCCGCATGCCGGTGGCGTAAAGCATTTCCATCAGGCAAAGGCTGCGCAACCGTTCGGCAGGGGTGCGCCCGGCCTTGGCGCTGGCCTCCAGCAGGGCTGCGACCTGTGTTTCGCTCAGCGTCTTCGGCAACCGTTTCTGCCGCCCCGGTCCGGTCAGGCGCAAGGCCGGATTGTCGCCGATCCAGCCTTCGTCGTAGGCAAAGGCATAAAGCTGGCGGATGGCCGACAGGCGCCGCGCCCGCGTGGCGCGCGAAAGCCCTTCAGCGTCACAGGAAATCAGATAGGATTCGATATCGGCCTGCGTTGCGGCGGCGATATCCACCCCGCGCCGCTCCAGCCAACCGCAATAATCCTTCAGATCGCGGCCATAGGCCAAAAGCGTGTTGCGTGCGGCGTCAGCCTCTGCCGCCTTGGCCTGCAAGAGCGTCGATATCCAGCGTTCGTCCGTCTGCCTCATCCGCGCCGTTCCAGCAAGGTCAGCTCCAACGCTGCCCGCCGGGCCACCGATTCCATGCCGATATGGCGCAAAAGCACCAGCCCCGAGGTGATCTGGCGCAGATCGCCCCGCGCCCCCTCTGTCACCTGCGCGATAGCGTTCAAAAGCGCTTCGCCCACCTTGCCCTCATCCAAGAGCCGTTGGGCATTTTCATCAGGCAAAGCCCCCTCGGTAAAGGCAGCGCTGACCGCTACGCCCAATTGGTCGGTCGGCACGGTGCCCCCGACCGAACCGGTGGCAAGCCCGGCCAGAAACGCCTCCTCGCGATTGCTCGCCTTGTGCCGATGCGCCGCCTTTTCATAATCGCCCGACAAAAGCCCGATACGGAAGGCGAGGGCGCCAGCCTCCCCCTCCAGATCCAGCGCCACCAAACGCGGGCCGTAGATCGTGGCAAAGGGCACCTCCAGCTCTTGCCCGACCATCTGTTCCCAGACCGGCCGCAGCTTGGCGCCGATCTGATCCGGGTCGCTGGTCCGCAGGGCTGTGTCAAAAGCCTGCACCGCCTTAACGCGTTCCCAGACTCCGCCCGACGCCGCCGCCTTTCGTTCGGAATAAAGCCCCAAAAGCCGGTTTGGCGGGATCGCCCCGGTGCGGGCCAACCGCTCACCCGCCTCGATCCGCGCTTTCCAACCGGTGTTGGACCGCAGGTCGGCCTGCGCAAAAGCCAGGGGTAGGGTCGCGGTTGGAACCGGCTCGCCAATCGCCTCCATCATCCGCAAGGAAAGCGGCGTCAGATGGCTGAGGGGGGGCAGGGGCGGCGCCCCGTCGGAATAATCCGGGTCGAGGAACCGTTCCAGAAGGTCGGCCATCTCCGCGTCAATCGTGCCAAGCGTCCGCCCGGTTCGTAAGGAGAGTGCGGCCGCATTCCAGTCGCCGAGCCGCGCGAGGCAAAATATCCGCGCCGGAAACGTCGGCGCCACGTCCGGCGACCGGTCCATCACCTCGCAGGCATAATTCTCGTGACCAAGCAGCAAGGACACGTCGAACCAGCGGCGAAACGCCTCTGGCGCGGGGTCTTTCAACTGCTCCAACAGCCCCAGGGCCGTGTCGAGCGCCCCAAGGTCCAGAAGCTTGTCAACCCGCGCCAGAAAGAGGGCACTTTGCCCGTCGCCGTCCACCGGCGGCAAGAGTTCCGCCGTCAGGACCGAATAAAGAAGGTTGCGGACGGCGGGCAGCGTATCGGGCGCCTCCTCTGCCAAAAGCCGCGCCAGATCGGCAGAGGCGCTGTTGCCCCAAAGGTTCTTCGGCAGGCCCGCGCGCTGTGCGGAGATGAGACCAAGAGAGACGGGAGCGATATCGCCCAGCGGGCGGACGGTGATGATGCCGGTTTCACTGCCCGGCGTCGGCGGATGGCCGGGCAGGGCGCTGTTGGGCAGGGCGGTTGGCGTGGCCACGGATTCCGACAGCCAGTCGATGATCGACAGCGGCGCCTCGGCCCGGGCGGCGGGCGACAGCAGCGCCAGAACAAGGCCCGCGCGCGCCAGACAACCGATCAATTGCGTGCAGCTATTGGACATTCAGCTCGACCGGCTGCACCACCTCTGACTGCGGCGGCGCCATGTCCGCAAGATAGGCAAAGCCCACCAGACCGGCGAAAGCGACAATCGCAAGGATCAGCAGGGCCTTAATCAGTCGGAACATGTGCGATGCCTATCGTCAAAGTTTTGCATATTTCGGCCCCACAGTCGCTTTTCACCGCCGCGGCGCCAAGGTTTACGGGATTATATATGGCATTTTCACCGAGTTCACGCCATTCAGTGAAGAAAGATTCCAAAACGCGGCAAATCGCCGGCCAAACCAATGACGGGAGGTCATGTGACAGCGGCAGGGCCTATTCGGCTGAAACATTCTGTGGTGCTGATCGGGATGATGGGCGCTGGAAAGACCGCTGTCGGCAACGCACTTGCCCGGCTGTTGCAGGTCGATTTCAAGGATTCCGACGAGGAAATATCGCTCGCCGCGCAAATGACCATCGCCGAGATTTTCGAGCGCGATGGCGAGGCCTTTTTTCGGGCGCGCGAGAATGAGGTGCTGCACCGGCTTCTTTCCGGCCCGCCCTTGGTTCTGTCGACCGGAGGCGGCGCCTTTCTGGCCGAGCAGAACCGCAAGACCATCGCCGAACGCGGCGTTTCCGTCTGGCTGAAGGCGGATCTGGAGCTGTTGTGGAACCGGGTCCGACACAAGACGACCAGGCCGCTTTTGCGCAATGCCGACCCGAAGGGCACTTTGCAGCGGCTTTTGCAGGACCGGGCGCCGATCTATGCCCAAGCCGCCATCACGGTGGAGGCAGAGGCGGACCTCTCGATCGAGGCGATGGCGCAAAAGGTGATCAAGGCCTTGAAAGATAACGGAGATATTCTGGAATGACCTCGGTGGAAACGGTGCATGTCGATCTTGGTGCGCGCGCCTATGATGTGCGTATCGGCCAGGGACTTCTGTCACGGGCCAAGGCAGAGATTGCGCCTTTTCTGAAACGGCCACGCGTGGCGGTTCTGGCCGATGAAAAGGTAGCGTCCCTGCATCTCGACAGTCTGCGCGCCGGGCTTGGCGATGTGGAAATGACCGTTCTGACCCTGCCAGAGGGGGAGGCGACAAAGGGCTGGCCGCACTTCACCCGCTCGGTCGAGTGGCTTTTGTCGGAAAAGGTCGAACGGCGCGATCTGGTGATTGCCTTTGGCGGCGGCGTGGTTGGCGATCTGGCCGGGTTTGCCGCCGCGGTTCTGCGCCGTGGCGTGCGTTTCGTGCAGATTCCCACCAGCCTTCTGGCGCAGGTGGACAGTTCGGTCGGCGGCAAGACCGGCATCAATTCCACCCATGGCAAGAACCTGATCGGCGCGTTTCATCAGCCCTCGCTCGTTCTGGCCGACATTGATGTGCTAGGCACGCTTCCGGCCCGCGATTTCCTGTCGGGCTACGGCGAAGTAGTAAAATACGGCCTTCTGGGTGATGCTGGCTTTTTCGACTGGTTGGAGGTGAATGGCCCGGCATTGGCGGCGGGGGATTCCGTCGCGCGGCAATATGCGGTGCGCCGGTCGGTCGAGATGAAGGCGCGGATCGTCGAACGGGACGAGACCGAACAGGGAGACCGCGCGCTTTTGAACCTCGGGCATACCTTTTGCCACGCGTTGGAAAAGGCCACGGGCTATTCCGATCGCCTCTTACATGGCGAAGGGGTTGCGATCGGCTGTGCCCTTGCCTTTGAACTCAGCCAGCGGCTTGGCCTGTGCAGTCAGGAAGCGCCGAGCCGGGTCCGGGCGCATCTGAAGGCGATGGGAATGAAGGTCGATCTTTCCGACATTCCGGGTGATCTGCCGGGGGCCGATGCTCTGGTCGCGCTCATGGGGCAGGACAAGAAAGTTGTCGACGGCAAGTTGCGCTTCATTCTCGCGCGCGGGATCGGCGAGGCTTTTGTCACCTCGGATGTTTCGTCAGACGCGGTTCTCGGCCTGCTGTCAGATGCCTTGCGCGGCTGACATATCTGCAATGGCATGATCTCGGATCTGACGATCTGAAAAGAGTTAAGGAAACCGGATCGTTAATCCGAACTTGTCATCATCACGAAACCCGACCTTCTTGTAAAATCCGATTGAGTCTTTGGCCTGTCCGGTCAGTAGCATGATCTTGTAGGCGCCGCCGTCGCGGGATGCCTGAATGCAGGTTTCCAATACGGCCCGTGCAAACCCGCGCCTGCGATGCCCGGTCGCCGTCACGACATTCTCGATCAGCGCATAGGGACGTGCGTTTCGCGTGACATTTGGCAGTAGGTGCAAGGTTGCCATGGCGCGTAATGCGTCCCCTTCAAACACGCCATAGATGTCTGTGCCGGGATGATTCAGGACGGTCAAGAACGCATCCGGATCACCCGGCTCGCTGACTTCCTCAAGAACAGCATAGAGATTCAGCGCCGCCGTGATATCCCCCGGCCCCAGGCGGCGACCACGTCCGATCTGCATTGCCGCCACACCGGATCAGAACGGAATTTCGTCGTCGAGGTCAGACCGGGATGCGGGCGCGGAACTGCCACCCATATCGCCATATCCGCCGCCCGACTGGCTGTCGCCATAGCCGCCCGAACCACCACCCGAACCGCCGCCATCGCGCCCGTCAAGCAGCGTCAGCTCACCCCGGTAGGGTCTGAGAACCACCTCTGTCGAATAGCGGTCTGCACCGGACTGATCCTGCCATTTGCGGGTTTCCAGCTGGCCCTCGATATAGACCTTGGAGCCTTTGCGCAGATATTGCTCGGCGATCTTGGCCAAAGGTTCGCTGAGGATGGAGACGGAATGCCATTCTGTCCGCTCCTTGCGTTCGCCGGTCGCCTTGTCGCGCCAGTTTTCCGAAGTGGCGATACGCAGATTGCAGACCTTGCCACCATTCTGAAAGGACCGCACCTCCGGGTCGCGACCGAGATTGCCCACCAAAATGACCTTGTTAACCGATCCCGCCATATCCTGCCTCGCCTGTCGAATCTGTGAATTGCCTCGAAGACACCAGTTTAAGGTTAATGAAAGGTTTCTGCTATCCCGCAGCGGCCATTTTCGCCCGTGTCCGGCCCGAAACCGTCAGATATTCCTTTTGGGTTCCGCCGCCGTGCGGAATATCCTATAGTCGCGCCAGTTAACGGGATGGCACGTCGGCTGAAATATCGGGCGGGGGCAAAATTTGGTTGTGCGAAAGTACCTTTTTCCGGTGCTGCTTTTGGCGGCCACCGTTGCAGGCCCGGCTTCGGGCCCGGCCTTGGCCGATGGTCTGGTCCTGCCGAAATCCTCTAGCAAAGCCTCCAAGACCTCCCGCGTGGCACTGCTGAACAAACAGCTTGCCGTGCTGGATACCCGTGCGGCTACCCAATATTCCGCATCGGTCGCGCTGACCCCGCATGGCAAGGGCAAAGGTGTCGTCACCGCAACCAACGTGCCGCGCTTCAACGGGCGCTATAAGGGCGCTTTTCTGGATGCCGCCCGTCAGGCCGCGCAACGCCACGGCGTGCCAGAGGATCTCTTCCTGCGACTTGTCCAGCAGGAAAGCGGCTGGAACCCCTCGGCCACCTCGCCGAAGGGCGCGCATGGTCTGGCGCAGCTGATGCCGGAAACCGCCGCCCACCTTGGCGTGGATGCCAGCGATCCGGGCCAGAACCTTGATGGCGGCGCGCGTTACCTGCGGATGATGTATGACCGGTTCGGCGACTGGAAACTGGCGCTCGCCGCCTATAATGCGGGGCCAGAGGCGGTGGAAAAACACGGGGGCGTGCCGCCCTATGCCGAAACCACCCACTATGTAAAAGTGATCCTTGGCGGCTGATCAATCCGCCGTCGGCACCGCATAGCGGCGCTGTTTGCCCGCCTCTGTCAGCATATAGTCGCGCGGTATCCCCTTGGTGGCCTTGCCCCAGATTGACGCGGCAACACGGGTTTGATGCGCGGCAAAGTCGGCTTGCGAGGCAAAGATTTCCCGCACGGCAAAGCGTATCGGGTCGGACATGGAGCGTAAGACCTCAAACGCCAGACAGCCCGGTTCGGCGCGCGTCAGGCGGATATGCTCGGGTAAAAGATGCGAAACCCTGTCCGCCTCTTCCAGCGAGCGGCAGATCAGAAAACCGGTCAGTATGATCTGCGCCATCGCCCGCTGCCCACCCTTGCACGGCATAGAGTGCCGCGAAGACCGTCCCTTGGTCAAGGTGGCGCAACGGATTGACCGAATAGGCTACATTCGGAAAAGTCCCGGCTGTCAGCCCGGCTTGTCGGCTGCCGTGTCCAAAAGATCGGCGCGGCGCAGTTGCGGGAAAAGACCGGCCCAGATGCCGGTCACGATGATCGTCCCCACACCGCCAAAAACCGCTGCCCCGACCGGCCCCAGAAAATGCGCCACCACGCCGCTTTCAAACTCCCCCAGCTCGTTCGAGGCGGAAATGAACAGGCCCGAGAATGAGGAGACGCGCCCGCGCATGTGATCCGGTGTGACGATCTGCACCAATGTCTGGCGCACATAGACAGAGATCATGTCAGCCGCCCCAAGTGCGGCCAATGCGGCAACCGAAAGCCACATGGTCCGCGACAGGGCAAAGACAACAGTGGCCAGGCCAAAGGCCGCGACGGCCCAAAGCATCCGCCGCCCGGCATGGCGCTGCAAGGGCCAGCGCGTCAGGATCGCCGCCATCAACAAGGCGCCAACTGCCGGGCCGGAGCGCAAGAGGCCGAAACCCTCGGGGCCGACTTTCAGAATGTCATGGGCAAAGGCGGGCAAAAGTGCCGTTGCCCCGCCAAGAAGAACCGCGAATAGGTCGAGCGATATGGCGCCGAAAATGATCTTGTTGGTCCAGGTATAGACCATGCCTTCGCGGATCTGCGCCAACCTGCTGCCCGGCTGTGTGGCAGGCGTGGTGTTGGCCGCGATCCCCAGCATGATAAGGGCGCCAAACAGAAAGAGGGCCGCGCCCACGCCGAATGAGGTGGCGACAGAACGCGCGCACAAAAGCCCACCGATCCACGGCCCGCCAATTACCGCCATCTGCCAGGATAGCGACTTGAGCGAGATGGCGCGCGGCATGTCCCGGCGCGGCACCAGCATCGGCACCAGCGCCGAGGCAGCCGGTGATTGAAAGGCGCGCGCGCTGCCAAAAAGCGCGGCCACGGCAAAGATATGATAGACAGCCGGCGCCGGTGAGAGGGCGATCCGGGTCAGCATCGCAGCACAGATCACCTCTACCGCGACCGAAAGGATCACGATCTTCTTGCGGCTGGTCCGGTCAGCGACCGACCCCGCAAAGGGTGTCAGCAGGAAAAAGGGCAGAAATTGCGCCAACCCGACCATGCCGACCAGAAAGGCCGCATCCTCTATCGACCGGCTTTGCCGGGCGATCGTATAGACCTGCCAGCCGATGGTCACGGCCTGAATCTGCACCGCCGTATTGACCAATATCATCGCCAGCCAATAGCGTCCGAAATCCGGGTGCCGGGTCAGAAAATTCCGCCCGGAAGTCGCACTGGCGACTTTTGCCGCTTCAGCCAAGGATGATCCCCAAAACCACCAGCATCAGCCCGATGGCCGAAACAAAGACCGCCGCGAGGTTCAGGGCCAGCACCCGCTGCAACCGCGCCTTCAGCGCCTCTTCCGCAAGGCCCGCCTTGCGCGCGGCATGCACCCGCCGGATACATACCAAAAGCAGCCCAACACCGATGACCGTAATCGCCGAACCTGCCCAGATCAGCCAGTCCATGATCGCTCCTGCCATTGCTATCAATTCGGACCGGCGTAACGGGTTTGGTATTTCCCGGCAAGGGACTTGAAGCAACCAATGCGAGCCGCTACTTGAGGGGCCTTATCAACGCGACAGGAGTTCTCGATGACCGACGCCTCGGATGCCACCTATTCTGTAACCGCCGCCGAGCTGAAGCAGTTCATCGAACAATACGAACATCTGGAAAGCGAAAAGAAGGATATCGTCGACCAGCAGAAAGAGGTCATGGCAGAGGCCAAGGGGCGCGGCTATGACACCAAGGTCATTCGCAAGCTGATTGCCCTGCGCAAGCGCGACCGTGACGACGTGGCCGAGGAGGAAGCGGTGCTGGAAATGTACAAGGCCGCGCTTGGCATGGCCTAGGCGCCCGCCGGCAGGATCGGCGATCAGGGGGTGATGAACCTGATCCCCGGCAGCTCGGCGATCCTGTGGCAATCATCGATATAGTTCTGCGTCACTTCGGCGATCAATTCCTCTGTCCAGTCGGGCAGCGACACATCCATTTCCAACTGATCGGGTCGCCCCATCCGTTCCAGATGATCGCTGAAAATCTCCCGCCGTGCGGGGATATCGTCAATCCTTACCCCCTCCAGCGCGGTCGTCAGGGCAGAAAAACCCTCTTCCGTCAGAAGGTTGTAGAGCATATCAAGCTCACCCTCCATCGGCGCGTCCGGCGCCACCCCGCCAAGGGCGAGTAACACTTCGGGCCAGACGCGTGGCGTATCC
>JBARVM010000307.1:0-5596 GCA_049646265.1 Paracoccaceae bacterium | reverse complement strand
GAGACCAGCCCCATCAGATGCGCCGTACCGCCACTTGCTTTCAACACCTGTCCAAAGGCTACAAGCGCTTGATTGCTGAAGAATGTGCCCTCTTCGATCGCCAGATCAATGGCACCAAGATCCATGGCGACCACGCGGCCCGCGCCGATATTGGTATGACCGACCTCGGAATTGCCCATCTGGCCTGAGGGCAGGCCGACATCCGGCCCGTGGGTCACGAGTTGAGCATGCGGGCAGGTCGCCATGATCCGGTCGAAATGCGGCGTTTCGGCCAGCGCCACCGCATTGCCCGCCGTCTCTGCGCGCAGGCCCCAACCGTCAAGGATGCAAAGCACAACGGGTCTTGGGCTGGTCATTGGGGCCTCCTGTCAGATCGGGCCTATCTCTAAGCCGGGACGGGCCGGGCGGCAACCGAATAGGCAATCGATAGCTGTTGAGCATGCTGCGCGGCACTGCTATCCAAGCCTGAAAGGTTTGGGAAAAAACATGGCCGTCATCACCTGTATCGCGGACCTGAAACAGCTTCACCGTAAACGCGCCCCGCGCATGTTTTTCGACTATGCTGCAAGTGGCAGTTATACCGAACAGACCTACCGCGATAACAATGCCGATTTTGCCAAGATCCGTCTGCGCCAGAAAGTGGCGCTGGATCAGACCGGCCGCAGCACCGAAGCCGAGATGCTGGGCGAGACGTATTCCATGCCGGTTGCCCTTGCCCCGGTCGGCATGACTGGCATGCAATGGGCCGATGGAGAGATCCTGTCTGCCCGCGCAGCCGAGGATTTTGGCGTGCCCTACACGCTTTCCACCATGTCGATATGCTCGATCGAGGATGTGGCGGCACACACAACAAAACCTTTCTGGTTCCAACTATATGTCATGCGTGACTGGGACTTTGTTGCAGCCATCATCGAACGGGCGAAAAAGGCACGCTGTTCGGCTTTGGTTCTGACGCTTGATCTTCAGATTCTGGCGCAGCGCCACAAGGATCACAAGAATGACCTGACCGCGCCACCACGCCTGACCTTGCCCAATATCCTCAACCTTGCCACAAAGCCGCGCTGGTGTTTCAACATGGCCCGTACCAGGCGACATACCTTCGGCAATATCGTTGGGCATGCCAAGGGCGTTGATGACCTCAACTCGCTCATGTCATGGACGGCGGAGCAATTCGATCCGGCACTGGACTGGGCAAAGATTGCACGTATCCGCGACATGTGGGGCGGCAAGTTGATCCTCAAAGGTATTCTTGACGCCGATGATGCGCGGCGCGCAGCCGACAGCGGTGCCGAGGCTATTTTGGTATCAAATCACGGCGGTCGCCAACTGGATGGCGCACTTTCGACCATCCGGTCGCTGCCGGACATTGTCAGCGCGGTGGGCGATCAGACGGAGATATACCTCGATAGCGGGATCCGCTCGGGGCAGGATGTGTTGAAGGCCATGGCAATGGGGGCCAAAGGCACCTTTATCGGCCGGTCCTATATCTATGGGCTTGGCGCCATGGGGCAGGCGGGGGTCAAGACGGCGCTGACCGTTATTCAGAAAGAGATGGATACGACCATGGCGCTGTGCGGCGTCAAACGGCCGGGCGACATGAGCCGCGAACAATTGCTGATCCCCCGGGACTTCGAAAAGAGCTATCTCTAGCCGTTCGGCCCTAGGTTAGACCTCTTCCGCCGACAGGCGCGGCACCAGCAGAAGGATCACCAGCATCAAGGCCGCAATGGCCACAAAGGCCTGCGACAGACCGACGAATTGCGAAAGAATGCCAAGCGTCGGCGGCCCGACAAAAAAGCCGAAATAGCCGACCGTCGTTGCGCGCGCCATGATCTCTGCGCGCCTTACTGGCGGGCTGAGCCGGCCAATCAGCGCCAGTGCCGTCGGCACCAGAACCGACCCGCCCAGACCCGCGATGACCAGCCCGAGATAGGCAAACATCGTGTTGGGTGCGAGCCCCAGCAAGGCCGTACCGAAGGCACCCACGACCGTGCCCCAGAAAAGCAGGCGCCGCTGTTCGACCTTTGCCACAACCGCCTGACCGATGCAGCGCCCGACCCCCATTGTCAGCGCCAGAATCGCTGGCCCCATGCTGCCAAACTGTTTGGAGCCGCCAAGGGTGCGTTCAATATGTACCGCCGACCAGGCTTCCGCCGCATTTTCGGCGATGAAGCTGATCATCACGATCAGCCCGCCCCAGATCGTCAGCCTGCTGATCCGCCCGGCGCGCGGCGCATTTCGCACAAAACCATTGGTGCTGCGATCACCTTCCCAGGCAAGCGGCAGACCAAGCAGGATGGCAAGGCCCGCCATGGTCATGATCTGACCGGGCGCCAAGCCCGCCTCTCGCAAGAAACCGGTGGTGACGGCGGTCGCCGCATAGGCGAAAGAATAGCTGGCATGGGCCATATTCATCAGGTGAAGGTCACGCTCCTGCTCCAGCGCGCTGACGCGGGCATTCATCGCCACATCCAAAAGCCCATTGGACGCACCGACGGTCATCATCGCCACGGCAAAGAGAAAGGGCCAGCCGATCCAGCCCGGCAACATGTAGCAAATCGCCAGCAGGAAGATCGAAATCGGCAAAAGTCGCGGCCCGAGATAGGGCGCGTAGCGCGGCGCCATAAACATCGCCAGCATAGCAGCAACAGGCGTCGCCATCAAAAGCGCACCAAAGGTGGCATCCTTTACGCCGAGCATCGCCATCGTGTCGGGGATCAGCCCTGAATAGCTGCCCCAAACCATCCCCATGGCGGCAAATCCATATATTGGCGCCCGCGCCACCTTCAGACTGGATAAGAGCTTCATCCCCAGGGGCCTTCTGCGGCCTCTGGCCGCTTTCAAAGAAAAGAGGTGGTCGGTATTTTCTGACTTGCCAGTCAGTAGGACATATCTGCAGGCGCATTCACATGCCAGCCCCATCGCGGCGCGATTTTCGCTTTTCTTTGTCGCGATTCCCCTCTATACGCCCGGCTTCGGGCATGCACCCTTGGAGGATGCCCATAACAAAAGGAACATATCATGGCTGGTCAGATCCCCGATCTTATCGCCACGGTACGGACGGGGACAGGCAAGGGGGCCGCCCGTCAAGCCCGTCGTGACGGCAACGTACCTGGCATCATCTATGGCGACGGCAAAGAGCCCACGCCAATTAGTTTAGAGTTCAACTATCTTTTGAAGCGCCTGCGCGCGGGTCGCTTCCTGCAGACTCTCTTCAACCTGAAGGTCGAAGGGCAGCCTGACATGCATGTCATTTGCCGCGGTGTGCAGCGCGATGTGGTCAAGGATCTTCCGACCCATGTCGATTTCATGCGCATCCACGATGAAAGCCGCATCAAGCTGTTCATCCACGTCAATTTCGAAAACCACGAATTGTCGCCCGGCCTGAAGCGTGGCGGCACCATGACGATCGTGCGCCCCGAAGTTGAACTGGAAGTGCTGGCTGGCGACATCCCCGATCACATCACCGTCGACCTGACGGGTCGCGAAATTGGCGATGTCATCCATATCAACGATATTCAGCTGCCCAAAGGCGCCAAACCGACGATCACGCGGAACTTCGTTGTGGCCAATGTGACCGCGCCGTCCGGCCTGGTTTCGTCCGATGCAGCCGAAAGCGAAGAAGCAGAAGCCGAAAGCTGATCTTTCCCCTTTCGGAACAGATAAGACGCGGCACCCGGTTGTGCCGCGTTTTTTTTCGCCTGCAGCACTGGCCCGCCCACCTGCCGCGTTGCAACCAAACCGCCCAGCGCCTACCTTGGCCCAGACCGGTTTTGACCCAGATCAGGAACAGCGGCCATGCGGCTATTTGTGGGCCTCGGAAACCCCGGGGCGAAATTTGCGGGCAATCGCCACAATATCGGCTTCATGGCGATAGATCGCATTGCCGCCGACCATGGTTTCGCACCGTTTCGGGCGAAATTCCAAGGTCAATTCGCCGAGGGCCTGCTGGGCGGGCAAAAGATCATGCTGCTGAAGCCGGAGACATTCATGAACCTTTCCGGGCAGGCGGTACGGGCGGCGGCGGATTTCTATCGCCTCAAACCCACCGACATTCTGGTTTTCCATGACGAACTTGACCTGGCGCCTGGCAAGTGCCGCGCCAAGACCGGTGGCGGGCATGCGGGGCATAATGGCTTGCGTTCGCTTCATGCTCATTTGGGCGATGGCTATCACCGGATCCGGCTTGGCATCGGCCATCCCGGTGCGAAAGAGCTGGTTTCGCCTTTTGTGCTGTCCGATTTCCGCAAGGAGGATGCGGGTTGGCTCGACGATCTGTTGCGCGGCCTCTCGGATGCGGCCCCGGCAATGGCCCGCGACGATATGGCAGGGGCGATGAATGCCGTGGCGCTGCGAACCACCCCGCAACGCAACGCAGCCCCGGCCAAAGGTGGGGCAAGTGCCGCTGCGTCTGCCCCGACCAGTCCCACCACTGAAGCAAAGGCGAAGGTGCCGGATGAACAGGGTTTGTCCCTATTACAACGGCTTGCTGAAAGGTTCCGCAAATGAAGGCCTATCCCGCCGTCAATGTACTCGGCGAACCGCTACAACCCTGCTCCATCGCGCCGGTGACCGGCTTTTTCCGCGATGGCCATTGCAACAGTTGCGCTGAGGATCAGGGCAGCCACACGGTTTGTGTGGTCTTGACGGCGGAATTTCTGGCCTGGTCGAAATATGTGGGCAACGATCTTTCGACACCGCGGCCGGAATATCGGTTTCCCGGCCTCAAACCCGGTGATCAATGGTGCCTTTGTGCGGGCAGGTTCCTGCAGGCGCATGATGAAGGCTGCGCGCCAAAGGTACACCTTGCCGCCACCCACCTGCGCGCGCTGGATATCGTGCCGCTCGAAGTGCTGCAGACCTATGCGGCCTGATAGGCCCGCTGCGCCCGGCACCTAGACGGCGCGGATTTTCGGGGGCGGTGCTTCGACCTGGGCTGGTTTTGGGCCATCTTCCATCAGATCATCGATGAAGAGGCTGAGCAGTTGCGACCGGCCGCTGACCCCTGCCTTGCGATAGATGGCGTTGGTCTGCGCCTTCACCGTCCCTTCGGCGGTGTTGCGCAGCGCCGCGATTTCTTGGGTGCTCAGCCCCTTGATAGCGAAAAGAGCGACGTCGCGTTCCGACAGGGTCAGCCCCCAATCCTCAAACCGTTCTTCCAGCAGGTCCATGAAGGCGCTGGAGGCGCGATGCAGCCGGGCCATCGCCTGGCGATGCGCCTTTTGGCTGCGGTAGAGCGCGACACCACCCAGCGCCAAACCCAGAAGGAGACCTAGAGCCGCGCCGATTTCCAGCAATTCCCGCGTCTGCCAGGCCAAGGGACGGGGATAGAGGCCAAAGACCGAAAAGATAATGTCTGACACGAAAAAGAAGGCGCAAAGGGCCTGCGCCGCAAAAATCATCAATATCGTGATGTTTCCTCTCACTGGCCCAATGTCCAGCCAGGGGCAGATGCCATCAACTCAATCATCACCACCGCCACCGCCGGAGCCACCCGAACCGGAACCACTGCTGCCCGAGCCAGAGCTTCCGCCTGAGCCGGAATTGCTGCCAGAACCGGAAGAGCCGGAGCCAGAATTACTACCCGATCCGGAAT
>JBARVM010000306.1:0-4320 GCA_049646265.1 Paracoccaceae bacterium | reverse complement strand
AAGGGTCTGGCCGATACCGCGCTCAAGACCGCGAACTCGGGCTACCTGACCCGCCGTCTGGTGGATGTGGCGCAGGACTGCATCGTGCGTATGCATGATTGCGGAACCGAACGCGCCATCACCGCCTCGGCCGCCGTCAACGATGGTGAGGTCGTCTCTCCCCTGTCCGAACGAATCCTCGGCCGTGTCTGCGCCGACGATATTCTGGTGCCGGGAACCGACCAGATCATCGCGCACAAGAACGAGCTGCTGGACGAGCGCAAGTCCGACATGATCGAGGCCGCGGCAGTTGCCTCGGTCCGTATCCGGTCGGCCTTGACCTGCGAGGCGGAAGAGGGCGTTTGCGCAATGTGCTACGGCCGTGACCTTGCCCGCGGTACCCTGGTCAACCAAGGCGAAGCGGTCGGGATCATCGCCGCACAGTCGATCGGTGAACCGGGTACCCAGCTGACCATGCGGACGTTCCACATCGGCGGTATCGCCCAGGGTGGGCAGCAGTCCTTCCAGGAAGCAAGCCAGGAAGGCAAGATCGAGTTCCGCAACGCGATGCTGCTGGAAAATGCCTCGGGCGAGGCGATCGTCATGGGCCGCTCGATGAAGATCGCCATTGTGGATGACGCCGGTCAGGAACTTGTGTCCTACAAGGTCAGCTATGGTGCCAAGATCCACGTCAAGGAAGGCGCTTCGGTCAAACGTGGTGCGAAACTCTTTGAATGGGATCCCTACACCCTGCCGATCATCGCCGAGAAGGCCGGTGTGGCGAAGTTCGTCGACCTAATCTCGGGTATCGCGGTACGCGAAGTGACCGACGAAGCCACAGGCATGACCCAGAAGATCGTGACCGACTGGCGCGCGGCGCCCAAGGGCAATGATCTGAAGCCGGAAATCATCGTGGTGGACCCGGCGACGGGCGAACCGATGCGATCGGACGCCGGTAATCCGGTCAGCTACCCGATGTCGGTCGATGCCATCCTGTCGGTCGAAGACGGTCAGGATATCCGCGCCGGCGACGTCGTGGCGCGTATCCCGCGCGAAGGTGCACGGACCAAGGACATCACCGGGGGTCTTCCCCGCGTGGCGGAGCTTTTCGAGGCCCGGCGTCCGAAGGACCATGCGATCATCGCCGAACTTGATGGCTATGTGCGCTTTGGCAAGGACTACAAGAACAAGCGCCGCATCACCATCGAGCCGTCGGATGAAAGCCTGCAGCCGGTCGAATATATGGTGCCGAAGGGCAAGCATATTCCGGTTCAGGAAGGCGACTTCGTCCAGCGTGGCGACTATATCATGGACGGCAATCCCGCCCCGCATGACATCTTGCGGATTCTCGGGATCGAGGCGTTGGCAGACTATCTCATCGACGAGGTGCAGGATGTCTATCGTCTGCAAGGCGTGAAGATCAACGACAAGCATATTGAAGTGATCGTGCGCCAGATGCTGCAGAAGATCGAGATCCTCGACAGCGGGGAATCGACCCTGCTGAAGGGCGAAAATGTCGACAAGCAGGAGTTTGACGACGAAAACGCCAAGGTCATCGCCCGCGGCGGTCGCCCCGCCACCGGAGAGCCGGTTCTTCTGGGCATCACCAAGGCCAGCCTGCAGACCCGGTCCTTCATCTCTGCGGCCTCCTTCCAGGAGACCACGCGGGTGCTGACCGAAGCTGCGGTTCAGGGCAAGCGCGACGTTCTGGTCGGGCTGAAGGAAAATGTCATCGTCGGGCGTCTGATCCCGGCGGGGACAGGTGGTGCCACCAGCCGCGTGCGCAAGATTGCGCATGACCGCGATCTGGAAGTGATCGAGATGCGCCGCAACGAAGCGGAACAGGCAGCCCAGCTTGCCGCCCCGCTCGAAGATGCGCCCGAGATCGACGAAGCCGCTGCCATGGCCGAAAGCCTTGAAAGCCGCGATTGATCGTATCGCATGACAAATGAACCCCCCGCCGGAAACGGCGGGGGGTTTTTCATGCGCCATGTCACGCCAGCCTGCCCGGTTTCTGCCCCCGTGGCGCCGCGGGGCCGCGGGGGCTGACAAATCCCGGGACAAGCGGGTCGCGGCGGGTTAGGTTACGATCAGAAAATCTGAATCCGGGCATGTCCCAAACCCGTAAAGGCTGCCGAATGGATCTGCATTTTGACAGGGATGAAGGTATCGGCACGCGCGCCAATCTGGGTGTCATCGTCCTGCAGACCGACGAAACGCTGGAACCGGAACTGGCGAAGCTGACAGCGGCGCCGGGGGTGGCGCTGTACCATAACCGCATCGCCATGCAAAATCAGGTCACCGCCGAGACTTTGGCACAGATGGAGGCCGATCTGCCCATCTCGGCCGGACTGTTCCCGGCGCTCGACTTTGATGTGATCGGCTATGGCTGCACATCGGCTGCAACCGTCATCGGCCCCGACAGGGTGGCCGCCGCGATACGTCAGGCCCGCCCCGAGGCAAAGGTGACAGACCCGTTGAGCGCGGTTATTGCCGCCTGCCGGGCGCTGTCGATCAAACGTATCGGTTTTGTGACGCCCTATGTCGCCGATGTGTCGGCCCGCATGCGCGGCAAACTCGAGGAGGCCGGTTTCACCATTTCCGCCTTTGGGTCCTTTAACGAAGGCGACGACCGGGTGGTCGCGCGGATCAGCCCTGCCTCTATCATCGCGGCAATCCGCGCGGTGAATGACGCAGCCCCTTGCGATGCGGTCTATGTGGCCTGCACCAACCTGCGCGTGGCTGGCATCGCCGAAGAGGCAGAGGCGGTGATCGGCAAGCCGGTCCTGTCCAGCAATCTGGCCTTGGCCTGGCATATGCAGGTGCTGGCGGGCCTGTCACCGGCGCGACCGGGTTTTGGCGCGCTCTTCCGCTAGGCACCGCCCCCTTTTTGCGCGCCGCAGCGCAGGCTTTCGGTCATCTCTGCCAGAATGGACAGGGCTATTTCGGCAGGCGTGCGCGCGCCAATATCAAGACCCACAGGTCCGTGCAGCCGCGCCAGATCGCCCGGCCCCACAGCGGCCGCCGCAAGGCGCGCCAGGCGGTCCGCATGGGTGCGCCGCGACCCAAGGCAGCCGAGGTAATAGGCAGGGGTCGGGAAAGCCGACAAAAGTGCGGCATCGTCGATCTTGGCATCATGGCTCAGCGTCACGACGGCGGTACGGGCATCGGGCACCAGTTCCCCAATCACCTTGTCGGGCCAGTCGCAGATGACATTCTGGCCAGGAAACCGGTCGATGCTGGCAAAAGCCGGGCGCGGGTCAATGACCCAGACATCATGGCCGACCGCCCGGGCCATCGGTGCCAGATGCTGCGCAATCTGTACCGCGCCAATCAGAAAAAGTCGGGTGGGTGGATTGTGAATGGCGATGAAAGCGGTGCCTTCCAATCCCGATCGATCGAGGCGAAACCGTTCCGCCGTGGCAGTGTCCGGACCGGCCAGATGGCGCTGCCAGCTTTCAAGATCGACATGATAGGCTATGGGCTGCCGCGCCGCCCGCGCCGCAACCAGCCGGTCAAGCAGCGCCTCTTCCATCCCCCCCGGCCCGATCGGTTCCAGCAGAAGCCGAATTTTCCCGCCACAGGCCAACCCCGCGGCAAAGGCGTCATCATCGCTGACGCCGTAGCTCAGCACCAGGGGGCGTTGCCGCCGCAGCACCTCTTGCGCCTCTTGCACCACGGCCGCTTCGACACAGCCGCCGGAAACCGACCCGGCAAAGGCCATATCGCCTGCCACCGTCATCTGGCTGCCGGTCACACGCGGCGCCGAACCCCATGTCTCGATGACGGTCACCAGAACCGCGCCGCGCCCGGCCCGGTGCCAGTTCAGCGCCTGTTCGGGGGATAGATCCTGTTCCATCGCTTTCGGCGGTTCCCCCCTTGGGTTTGGCAGGCCGCCAGCAAGCATGCACTGGCATTTACCAAGATTGGCGATAAGCTGTTGAAAAGCAACCTGCCGAACGTCGTTGCCCCCAAGGGAAGGCAGGACCGGCAGGGCACCCGCGAATTCACGAAAGGAAATCACATGGCCAATAGTTATGACACCGGTCGGCTCAATCTGCCCTTCGTCGGGATTTCCACCTTTGGCAAGTCGCCCTATCAGCCAGACTGGAGTGAAATAGAGGCTGATGTCGCCATCTTGGGCGCGCCTTATGATTTCGGCACCCAGTGGCGCGCCGGTGCCCGCTTTGGCCCGCGTGCGATCCGCGAAGCCTCGACCCTCTTTTCCTTTGGCCATGCGGGCGCCTATGATCATGAGGACGATGTGACCTATCTTGACGGGGTGCGCATCGTCGATATTGGCGACGCCGATATCGTCCATACCGACACGACCCAAAGCCA
>JBARVM010000305.1:0-6683 GCA_049646265.1 Paracoccaceae bacterium | reverse complement strand
GTCTTCCGGCGCGCGCGCCTCTTCCAGCGCCCAAGTCAGTTCGTGCGGCAGATAGACACCCCAACCCCCCGCCTCGATCATCGGCAAGACATCGGATTTCAGCGAATTGCCTGCCATCAACGCACTTGCTGCCCCGCCCTCATATCGGGCAAAGACCTGACTATAGACCCGGGCAGTCTTGTCAGAGACAATCTCGATCGCGTGGAAAAGATCGCCAAGGCCCGATTGCGCCAGTTTGCGTTCTTGATCCAAAAGATCGCCCTTGGTGATCAAGACCAGCGGATAGCCGTCGGCCAGAACCTCTATCGTCTGGGCGACATTTGGCAAAAGCTCTATCGGATGGGCTAGCATCTCCTGCCCCGCCGCGATCAGTTCCGCGATGACGCTTGCGGGCACCCGCTGCTCCGTAACCTCGATCGCCGTTTCGATCATCGACAGGACAAAACCCTTGATCCCGAAGCCATAACGACCAAGGTTGCGCCGTTCCGCGGCGATCAGGCGGCTGCGCAAATCCTCCTCCGCGCAATAATCGCGCAAGAGATCGGCAAAATGCGCCTCGGTCATGCGAAAAAAACGCTCATTATGCCAAAGCGTGTCATCGGCATCAAAACCAAGCGTTCTGATCTGCGCCATCGACCCCCCATTGATCTGCCTCTTGCGACCCCACCTTAGATCGCAACCTTTTTCTCAACGCTACAAGTCATTATAGTTGTTCAGCGGCCGCAAGGGCGATTCTAAAGGAGCAGTGATCATCTTGGCGCGATTTGCCGACATAATGTCCGACCCGCGCGACGGCAATGACAGCGACGCCGCTGTCACGACAAAGGTGCGGCCAAAGACGCAGCGCCCGCCGATGTACAAGGTGCTTTTGCTGAACGATGATTATACCCCTATGGAGTTCGTGGTGCATATTCTTGAACGATTCTTTGGGCTTAACCATTCCCAAGCGTTCGAAATCATGCTGACGGTCCACAAGAAGGGGCTGGCCGTCGTGGGTGTCTATTCCTTTGAGGTCGCTGAAACCAAGGTCGCGCAGGTGATGGACTTTACCCGCCGCCACCAGCATCCTTTGCAATGCACCATGGAAAAGGAATAGGCCCAAGGGGCCGTCTTTGATGAAACAATCCCGCCTATCAGAGGCCCTCGATCAGGCAGGCCTGCTGCCCGAAAAGGGCGAGATCCTGCTGTTGCGCCCAACGGCGGAAAGTGACCTGACGGCCTTTCCCAAGGCGCGCAGCCTGATCCTGACCGGCTTTCGCCCCGATCACGATCTCTTTCACCGGGCCGGTTGGCGCCTGTCGGACGGCCAGTCCGAGATGGACGTTGGCAGCTATGGCATGGCCTGCCTCTTTTTGCCTCGCGCCAAGGCGATGGGGCGTGCTCTGATAGCCCGCGCCGCTGCGGCGGCGACGCTTGGCGCGCCGATCTGGATAGACGGGCAAAAGAACGGCGGCATCGATTCGATGTTGAAGGATATCAAATCCCGCGCCACGCTGCTTTTTACCCTGACCGCCAGCCATGGGCGCAGCTTTGCCTTTGCCAACCCCGGCTCGGCCGCCTTTGACGATTGGGTCGCGACAGAGACGGAACCGGTGCCCGGTTTTGTCACCCGTCCGGGCGTCTTTTCGGCCGACGCGATTGACACAGGCTCTGCCCTGCTGGCAACGCATCTGCCGGCCAAGTTGAAGGGCAAGGGCGCCGATCTGGGTGCCGGTTGGGGATGGCTGGCCAGCCAGATACTGACCCGGCCCGAAGTCAAGGAATTGCATCTGGTCGAGGCAGAGGCCGAGGCGCTGGCTTGCGCGCGCCGCAATATCTGCGACCCGCGCGCGCTCTTTCACTGGGCAGACGCGCGGGATTTTTCGGCGGGAAAGGCCCTGGATTTTGTGGTGATGAACCCGCCCTTCCATCAAGGTCGCGCCGCAGACCCCGGGCTGGGCGCTGCCTTTGTGCAAAGCGCCCAACGAATTTTGCAGCCACAGGGCCAGCTTTGGATGGTCGCCAACCGTACCCTGCCCTATGAAGAGGCGCTGTCAGAGGCCTTTCATCAGGTCACGCCGGTCAGCTATGCGCAAGGCTTCAAGGTCTTTCTGGCGACAAGACCCAAGAACCCTCGCAAACATTGATCACCCTTCGGGATAGGTTGCCTTGCACTGGGCGACGGCTTCTGCAGCCTGGCGGGTGATGGCGGCATGTTTGGCTTTCAGGTTGGCAAGCTTGCGTTGCTCCACCGCCGGGTCGATCGCCACTTCGCGTCGCACCGTATCGTCGAACGGATCAAGACACAAAGAGGCGCCCGTATGACCACCGGCACCGCCCACACAGCCAACCCAGTGAAAACTGGTAACCCGCCGCTCCTCATAGGCAAAGCCGCGCGACAGATTGCCCTCGGTCTCGGCGATCAGCCGGTTGAGCTTGTTCAGCTCTGTCGTGGCATTTCGCCGACACTGTTCTTGCGGCGTCCCACACCCGGCAACCAGCAGCAGGGATAACAACAGGATAGAACGTGCACTCATCTCACCCCTCCCAAGGATTGGACCTGCCGCCAAGATAATAGCATGTGGCCGCCGGACAAGTCTTTGCTGCGGCAAACTGCCCATATGGCCGGAACCCGCCGAAGCTGGTAGGAAGGCAGGGCTTTGCGGGCCCGAACCCGCCTGCCCCAACCTGTGACAAGGCACCGTGATGACCGACCCTTTTGCCCGCGAAAAGACCGAAGCCGCCGATTGGTTCCGCAGTTTGCGTGACCAGATCGTCAGCGCCTTCGAGCAGCTGGAGGATGCGCAAACAGACACCTCCCTGCAGCCCGGACGGTTCGAGGTGACCAAGACAAGGCGCAGCGGCACCAGCGGCGACGTGGATGCGGGTGGCGGAGTGATGAGTGTCCTGCGCGGCGGTCGTGTGTTCGAGAAGGTCGGGGTCAATGTCTCCACCGTATTCGGCGCATTGGGGGAACGGGCGCAAAAGGCGATGGCGGCGCGCGGCGTGCCGGGGATGGCGGAAGACCCGCGTTTCTGGGCAAGCGGTATCAGTCTGGTCGCCCATATGCAAAACCCCCATTGTCCCGCCGTGCACATGAATACGCGCATGTTCTGGACCCCACATGCCTGGTGGTTCGGTGGCGGCGCCGACCTGAATCCCTGCATCGAGTATCCCGAAGACACCAGCCATTTTCACGCCGAGATGGAGGCGGCCTGTGCCGCCCATTCGCCGGATTATTATCGCCGGTTCAAGGCATGGGCTGATGACTATTTCTACATTCCCCACCGGGGCCGGGCGCGGGGCGTTGGCGGCATCTTCTATGACGATCTGAACACGGGCGACTGGGCGGCGGATTTTGCTTTTACCCGATCGGTCGGCAGCGCCTTTCTGCCCGCCTTCCTACCGCTCGTCGAGCGGCGGCGCGCCATGTCCTGGGGGGCCGCGGAAAAGGATGCGCAACTGGTTCATCGCGGCCTTTATGCCGAATATAACCTTGTCTATGACCGCGGTACCAAGTTCGGCCTGGAAAGCGGCCATGATGCCGATGCGGTCCTGATGAGTCTGCCGCCTATGGCAAAGTGGGTGTAGGTTCATGACCGACCTCGCACTCGGTATCATCCTCTCCTTCGCCCTTACCTCGGCGGTGATAGAGATAACGCCGGGCCCCAACATGGCCTATCTGGCCATCGTCGCCGCGACAGAGGGGCGGCGGCCCGGCTATGCAGCCGTTATGGGCGTGGCGCTGGGCCTTGCGACCATCGGAGTGATAGCGGCTTTGGGGCTTGCTGCGGCCATTGCCGCCACCCCCCTCGCCTATCAGTCGCTGCGTTGGGCCGGGGTGGCCTATCTGTTGTGGTTGGCCTGGGATGCCTGGCGCGAGCCGGTCGGCGCACATGATCTCGCCGCGCCCGGATCATCGCTCTGGCGCTATTTTCAACGCGGGCTGATCACCAACCTTTTGAACCCAAAGGCCGCGGCCTTTTTTGTCACGGTCCTGCCGATGTTCGTGCCAACCGGCGGTGCGGTGCTGCAACCAACCTTGGTGCTGACAGCGGTCTATGTGCTTGTCGCCACGCTGATCCATCTGGGCATCGTTACCGCGGCAGGAACCGCGCGGCACTGGCTGACCGACCCGGTCTGGGAACGCAAGGCCCGCCGGGCACTGGCCCTGGCGCTTGGGCTCGTGGCGCTATGGTTCGCGTTGAAGACCCGCGCCTGAGCGCCTCGCTCCCCCGTCAGTTCCGCAGCGCATCGATCATGCGCTGAACATTGTCCGGGTCGGCATCCGGCGTGATCCCATGGCCCAGATTGAAGATATGTGGCCCCCCCGCAAAGGCACGCGCGATGCGCCGGGTCTCATCTATCAGGGCCTGGCCGCCCGTTACCAAATGGCCGGGCGCGAGATTGCCTTGCACGCAGCCATCCCTTTGAACATTTTCGGCCGCCCATTCGGCCGAAACCGAATTGTCGAGCGCCACACAATCGGCCCCGGTAGCGCGGGCAAACCCCACATAGCCATCGCCGGCCTCGCGCGGAAAGGCGATGACGGGCAGGCCGGGATGGCGAGCCTTCAGCGCCGCGATGATCCGCGCTGCGGGTTTCAGGGCGAAT
Organism: Paracoccaceae bacterium; assembly: GCA_049646265.1. Lineage (GTDB taxonomy): Bacteria > Pseudomonadota > Alphaproteobacteria > Rhodobacterales > Rhodobacteraceae > TMP-24. The sequence continues at coordinate 2,090 of JBARVM010000305.1, read as the reverse complement.
TCGGTGAAATCGGCGCCTTTCAGCGATCCGGCCCAACTGTCGAAGAGTTTGATCACCTCTGCCCCGGCGCTCACCTGCGCCGACAGATAGCCGATTGTGCCAAGCGTGATCAGGTCGATCAGCCGGCAGAATGTGTCGCGGTCCGCCGCCTTTAGTGCATGGGCCGGCCCCTGATCGGGCGTACCACGCCCTGCGATCATATAGGTGGCCACCGTCCAGGGCGCGCCGGCAAAGCCGATCAGTGTCGTCTCTGCGGGCAATTCGCGGCGCAGGATCCGGATGGTTTCATAGACCGGCGACAGGGTTTCGTCGATTGCCGCCACCGGCTTCAGCTGCGCCAGATCGCCCGGGGTGGTGACGGTCGACAGGCGCGGCCCCTCGCCACTGGCAAACCAAAGATCAGCACCAAGCGCCTGCGGCAACAACAGGATATCGGCGAAAAGGATTGCCGCATCGAAACCATAGCGGCGGATCGGCTGCAGCGTTACCTCTGCCGCCAGTTCGGGATTATAGCAAAGGCTGAGGAAATCCCCCGCCTTGGCCCGCGTGGCGCGATATTCGGGCAGGTAGCGGCCCGCCTGACGCATCATCCAAACGGGCGGCACCGGCAGGGTTTCGCCCTTCAGGGCGCGCAGGATCATCTTGGTCATTTGCCTCTCCTTGCTGCCCTTCATGGCGCCCTGCGACGCGATGTCAAGCGGTGTGGGCCGAACGGACCATTGCATGGCCATTCTGTCGCGGCTATGCCGGGGGTCATGCAGATGCCCAACCCCACCGCGCCGCTCCGGATCGGCACCCGAGGCTCGCCGCTGGCCCTTGCCCAGGCGCGGGAGGCGCGCGAACGGTTGATGGCGGCGCATGACCTGCCCGAAGCGGCCTTCGAGATCGTGGTGATCAAGACAACCGGCGACCGGGTGCTCGACCGGCCGTTGAAGGACATCGGCGGCAAGGGGCTTTTCACCCGCGAGATCGAAGAGGCGCTGGCCGAGGGCGGCATCGACATCGCCGTTCATTCGATGAAGGACATGCCGGTCGCCCAGCCCGACAGTCTGATCATCGACTGCTATCTGCCGCGCGAAGATGTGCGCGATGCTTTCGTCTCGCCTGGCGTTGCATCGCTGTTGGAACTGCCGCAAGGCGCGGTTGTCGGATCGTCGAGCCTCAGGCGCCGGGCGCAACTGGCTCATCGCCGCCCTGACCTCCACCTGGTCGAATTTCGCGGCAATGTGCAAACCCGGCTGAAAAAACTCGAAGAAGGCGTGGCGGTGGCGACATTTCTGGCCATGGCCGGTCTGAACCGGTTGGGGCGTACTGACGTGGCGCGCGGCCCCATCGCCCCCGAGGATATGCTCCCCGCTGTTGCCCAAGGCGCCATCGGCATTGAAAGGCGGCTGGCCGACGACCGCGCCGCCGCCCTTCTGTCCGCGATCCATGACCGACCAACGGGCGAAAGGCTGGCCGCCGAACGCGCTTTTCTGACCAGGCTTGACGGCTCCTGCCAGACGCCCATCGCGGGTCTTGCCCTGCATGATGGCGCGGGCCTGTGGCTGCGGGGCGAGATTCTGCGCCCCGACGGATCCGAAGTGATCAAAGGTGAGCGGCGAGTTGCCATCGCTGACGCCGCGGCCGCCGGGCAGGATCTGGCGCGCGAACTCTTGGCCAAGGCGCCAAAGGGCTTTTTCGACTGGCGATAGTGCCCCCTGAACCTTTGCCTATTTCGGAATGACCTTGCCGGGGTTGAGCATATCCGCGGGGTCAAGCGCTGCCTTGATCTTGCGCATCACCTCAAGCGCCACGGGATCCTTTCGCCGCTGCATGGAGGGCAGTTTCGACAGGCCTATCCCATGTTCGGCCGAAAAACTGCCCCGCAGCTCCTGCACGATATCCTCGATACCGTTCATAACCCGATCCTTCAGCCCCTTGTCGCCAGAGGAGGGGATGACCGAATAATGCAGGTTCCCGTCACCGAGATGCGCCACCGTCAGCGTCGTGGCGCCCGGGTCGAGATCGACAAGCTGGCCAAGCGCGCGTTCAAGAAAGGTGCCGACCTGATCAAGCGGCACGGCTATGTCGGTGTCGATGGAGTGATC
>JBARVM010000304.1:0-2976 GCA_049646265.1 Paracoccaceae bacterium | reverse complement strand
GTGCGATGATCAGCGGCGCCCCCCCGGCCATGCCCATGGACGCCTTTGCGGCAACACGTTTTTGAAAGGACGCGCAATGAAGATTTCCAAACTGACCGTCTATCAGGTCGACCTGCCGCTGAAAGAGGGGCGATACAGCTGGTCCAACGGCAATTTCGTAGAGGTTTTCGACAGTACCGTGCTGGAGATTACCACCGACGAGGGTCTGAAAGGCTATGCCGAATGCTGCCCGCTCGGCTCGGCCTATCTGCCCTCCTTCGCGCTCGGTGTGCGGGCGGGGCTGGCGGAACTGGCGCCGCATCTGATTGGGCAGGACCCGCTCAATATCGGCGAGATCAACCGCACGATGGATGCGGCCCTGCGCGGCCACCCCTATGCCAAGGCGCCGGTCGATATCGCCTGCTGGGACATTCTGGGCCAAGCCACCGGCCAGCCTGTCTATACGCTTTTGGGCGGTGCCGCGCAGGATGATGTGGTGCTTTACCGCGCCATCAGTCAGGAAGCGCCAGAGATCATGGCCCGCAAGATCGAAGGTTATGCCGCCGAAGGTTACACGAAGTTCCAGCTCAAGGTCGGCGGCGATGCCAATGACGATATCGACCGTATCCGCGCCACCCGCGCGGTGCTGAAGCCAAGCGACCTTCTGGTTGCTGACGCCAACACCGGCTGGACCCGGCACGAGGCGGCGCGCGTGGTGGGCGCGGTCGCAGGGCTTGATGTCTATATCGAACAGCCCTGCATGAGTTACGAAGAATGCCTCTCCATCCGCCGCCGCACCGGCCTGCCCTTTGTTCTGGACGAGGTGATCGACACGCCCAACACGCTGGTGCGCGGCATTGCCGAGGATGCGATGGATGTGATCAACCTCAAGATCTCCAAGGTCGGCGGGTTGACCAAGGCGAAACTGATGCGCGACCTTTGCGTGACCCACGGCATTCCCATGACGATAGAGGATACATGGGGCGGCGATATCACCACGGCGACCATTGCTCATTTGGCGCGCTCCACCCCTGCTGAATTCACCTTTTCGGCCACCGATTTCAACAGTTACGGTACGGTTGATATTGCCAAGGGCGCGCCGAAAAGGGTCAAGGGACGGATGACCGCACCGGACCGGCCGGGGCTTGGCATCACGCCGATATTCGACGCACTGGGCGACCCTGTCGCCAGCTATGGTTGAGCAAACGCCATGCGCAGCAGCAAAATCATCCATGTCATCTCTGCCCACGCCGAAGGCGAAGTGGGCGATGTTATCGTCGGTGGCGTCGCCCCGCCCCCCGGTGACACGCTTTGGGAACAGCGCAGCTTTATTTCGCAAGACCAGAACTTGCGCAATTTCGTGCTCAATGAACCGCGCGGTGGCGTCTTTCGCCATGTCAATCTTTTGGTGCCGCCCAAGAACCCCGAGGCGGACATGGGCTTTATCATCATGGAACCGTCCTTTGACCCGCCCATGTCTGGCTCAAATTCCATTTGCGTGGCGACCGTCCTGCTCGACAGCGGTATCATTGCCATGCAGGAACCCGAAACCCATCTGACGCTGGAGGCGCCGGGCGGCCTTGTCCGGGTGCGCGCCACTTGCCGCAATGGCAAGGCCGAACGGATATTCGTGCAGAACCTGCCAAGTTTCGCCGACAAGATCGCCGTGCCGCTGGAGGTGGAGGGGATCGGAACCTTGACGGTCGATACTGCCTATGGCGGCGACAGTTTTGTCGTGGTGGATGCCGCAGCATTTGGTTTCGACATCGTCGAAGGCGAGGCGCGCGCAATCGCGCAAACCGGCATGAAGATCGCCAGGGCGGCCAATGAACAGCTGGGCTTCCACCATCCCGAAAACCCCGACTGGAACCATATTTCCTTCTGCGCCTTCTGCGGGCCGTTGGAAAACACCGCCACGGGCCTTGCGGGTCGCTCTGCCGTGGCGATCCAGCCGGGCAAGGTGGATCGTTCCCCCACTGGCACCGCCGTTTCGGCGCGCATGGCGCTGATGGCGGCGAAAGGCCAGATGCGGGCAGGCCAGACGTTCGAGGCGATCTCGATCATCGGGTCACGCTTTACCGGCCGCATCGTCGGGGATGTGCAGGTCGGCGGCCGCCCCGCCATCTTGCCGGAAATCAGCGGCCGCGCCTGGATCACCGGCACGCACCAACATATGCTTGACCCCGACGATCCCTGGCCCGGCGGCTACCGGCTCAGCGATACCTGGGGCGTCTCGGGGGCCTGAAGCACCCTTGGGCAACACCCGCCCTGTCGGGCGCATCGGGATATAGGATACATTAGACACAGCACCTGCGCCCGTCGCATCCGCCCGGAAAAATGGCGGCTATCTGTTGAAACGATTGCAAGGTTCGGTACTGTATCCAAAATGCACGGAGTTGGAATGATATGGCCGGAGTACGCTCGATAGAAAGGCACAGCCTGCCGGACGTGATCGCGAATGATATTCGCGAACGCATTCTCAGTGGCGAGTTGGCCGAGGGTGAGGTCATCCGCCAAGAGGCTTTGGCACAGGAATACGATGTCTCACGCATGCCGATCCGCGAGGCGCTGAAAAGACTGGATGCCGAGGGGCTGGTGCGTTTTCATACCAACCGCGGCGCCTCTGTCACCAAACATTCCCTGCGCGAAATCGGCGAAATCTTTGACCTGCGCATCCTGATAGAGGTGGATCTTTTCCGCCGCGCCATCCCCGCCATGACCTCCACCGATTTTGCCCGCTGCGAAAAGATCCTGACAGAGATGGAGGCCTCTTACGATGCCGATGATGTCGGCAGGTGGGGCGCGCTCAACTATGAATATCATTCCGCCCTCTATGCGGCCGCTGACCGCAAGCTCAGCAACGATATTCTGCAGGGGGTCAGCCTGCATTCAGACCGCTATGTGCGCATGCATCTCAGCCTGATGAAAAACCGCGAACCCGCCAAGAAAGAGCATCGCAACCTTTTGACCATGGCGCAAAAGCGCGATGTGGAGGGT
>JBARVM010000303.1:0-6358 GCA_049646265.1 Paracoccaceae bacterium | reverse complement strand
GTGATGTTCGACGTGTCGATCTGCAAGATGGCACCGGACTGCGCCCCGATCCGGCCAGCGCCCACCGAAGAGGCGATCACCGGCAGGCCATGTGCCGCCGCCTCATAGGTGACAAGCGGATCCCCCTCTTCCAGCGAGGGCATGACAAAGACGTCGGCGGCCTGAAAGGCGCTGGCTGTATCCCGCTGAAATCCGGTGACGGAGACATTGGGCATGTCGATGACATCCTGAAATATCCGACCTATTGCCGGTTCATCAAAACCAATTACCTTCAGATGGGCATTGGCGGGCACATCGCGCCAAGCAGCCAGCAGATGCTGCAATCCCTTGCGGATCGCAGAGCGGCCGACAAAGAGGAAGGTGACAGGATCGTCCGGCCCTTTTTCCTGCCGCTCTGGCGGGGACGGTGGCAGCCAGCAGCCATAGCTTGTCTCGAGGGCACGAGCGCCGCTGGGAGAACGCGCTAGGCTGCGATCGGTGCCGGGGCTGGGGCTGAAAACATAGTCCGACTCTGCCAAGAGCGCCTCTTCCAGGGCAATCCGTTCCCTTGTGATCCGGTGATGGGGCGGGATGAGGCCAAGGTCTATATAGGCCTTGTCGAGTATCGGCATGGCATCGGCCATGCGGGTATTGATCGCCTCATAGACGATCGGGTGACCCATCTGGCGGACCAGACGAAAGATGTCCAGCGGTACGGATGGCCAGAGATAGGCCACCTCCCCCTCCTGCAAACTTGTCAGATAGGCAGCGTGCAGGCGGCGCACTGTCAGCTGCCGCGTCAAGCGGTGCGGCAGTGATTGCAGCAGCCTTGGGGTAAAGGCGTGCAGCGAAAACGGCTCCCCATGCCGGCTGTCCGAACGGCTTGTAAAAAGATCGGCATCAAAACCGTTCATCAGCGCGCCGCGGATCAGCGACCGGCAAACCAGGCCAACGCCGACATCGGCGCAGGGCATGCTCATCATCACCCGTAATTTGGGCAAGGCGGGCCGTTGGGTGGTTTTGTCTTTCATTCATGGCGGGCGCCCGTTCTCTGCTCTTGGAGGTTTTTGCTGCCAGCCAAGCAATAAGTCCAGAACTTTCCCCGGTCCTAGCGCCAGCAGCGCTGCGCATGTGCTTCACAGCGGGGGCCAGTTGACGTACAAATCAAAAAAAACGAACAGGCGAGCCGACAGCAGTGAATTATGGTGAATTGATCAGCGTTATCGTGCCAGTCCATAACCGGGCGCATCTTGTCGGCCGGTCGGTGGGCAGCTTGATCGCGCAAAGCTACCGGAATATCGAGATCCTGCTGGTCGATGATTGTTCGACAGACGATCTGCCGGGTGCGGTCGCGGCATTGAACGACCCGCGGGTCCGTATCATCCGCCGCGCCCTGAATGGCGGCGCGGCGGCGGCGCGCAATACTGGCGTGGCCGAGGCGAAAGGCAATATCATCGCCTTTCACGACAGCGACGACATTTGCGTTTTTGATCGGCTGGAGATGCAGGCGCGGCAGTTGGCAGGGCTGGGGCCGGACTATATCGGTAGCCATTGCAGCCGGTTTTTCTATCTTCAAACCGCCGAGGAAAATTATGCGGCTGGTGCCTGTTCACTGATGCCGTCGCCGACGCAGTCCCCCTTGAGCGGTGATCTGTTTCTGGCGACAGTCAAAGGCAATTTCGTAAGCGTGCCGACCATGATGCTGCGCAAAGAGGCCTTTACCGCTTCAGGCGGTTTTGACGAGGGATTGCGCAACAACGAAGATTGGGACTTCGCCCTGCGCCTGACGCGCGTCGGCCATTTCGGCTTTATCCCGGACCCGCTCTATCTGACGGTATATCAGCAGCCGAAAGAGCGGGCGCGCCTTCATATCTCGGGCAATGACCGCTTTTCGGCGCAAAGCTTTGTAAAGGTCACCGGGAAATTGCGTCGTGCCGGTGTCGAACCCCGGCGCTTTGCCCATCATTATGCCACGGCCGCCCGGTTCCTTTTGCGCAATGGCAAGCAAAAATCCGCGCGCCGCTTTGCCATGCGGGCCTTGCGGGCCAAGCCGACATCGTTGCCGATCATCCGGGCCGCCGCCTTTTGCCTTATCCCCGCGATGTACCGCTTGCTGAACAAACGGCGTTAGGGGGCTATTCCACGTCTGTCGCCATCTCGCGGAACTGGCTGTTGGTTGCGACCAGCTTGTCATATGTCCCCTGCGCCGAGGTGACGCCATCTTCAAGCAGGAAGATCACGTCGCAACGCCGCACCGTCGACAGGCGGTGCGCGATCATGATGATGGTCTTTGTGTTGCCAAGATTATTGACCGCCGACATCACCGCCCGCTCCGTCAGATTGTCGAGCGCCGAGGTCGCCTCGTCAAAGATCAGCACGTCAGGGTCATGATAAAGGGCGCGCGCAATTCCGATGCGCTGGCGCTGCCCGCCTGACAGGCGAACACCGCGTTCGCCGACGGTGGTCTGATAGCCCTCTGACAGTTCCTCTTGCACAAACTCATGCAGATTGGCGATGCGGGCCGCGCGTTCCACGGCGGCCATGTCAATATCCTCGGGGGCGATCCCGAAGGCGATATTGGCCGCGACCGTATCGTCGAGCAGGTAGATTTGCTGCGGCACATAGCCCACGGAATCCTGCCATGATCTGAGGTTCTCGTCGGTGATCGGCGCGCCATCCACCAACATTTGCCCGGACTGGGCCATTAAAAGCCCCAGCATGACATCCACCGCGGTTGTCTTGCCGGCACCACTACCGCCGACAATACCAACGGTCGTATTGGCCTTGATGGTTAGTGACAGGCCTTTCAGCGCCGGTGTTTCCGCCGTCGGATAGCAGTAGTGCAGATCACGCAGCACCAGTTCCTGTTTCAGCTTCATCGGTTTTGTCTGGCGCGGGCCAGAGGAAAGACCCTTTTGAGCCCCGGTTGCCACCGTGTCGCGATGCACATTGTCAAGCAGCGGCCCGACAAAACGCATCTGGGTCAGCCCGTGATAGATCTGCTGCATCGCCGGAAACATCCGCAGCCCGGCAAAGGCAAAAACGCCAAGCGTCGGCAGGATGTCACCGATTTTGCCAGAGCCGGTCAGAAGCAGAATGAGGATCAGGGCAATCATGCCGCCGAAAGCCACGACTTCGAGAAGGTGACGGGGCAGTTCGCCAACCACCTGACTGATGGAGGCGCTGGCAGCCACACGTTGCGACGGGCCGTTGAACCGTTCCAGATAGGTCTGTTCCAACCCCAGAAGCTTGACATCCTTGATGCCGCCGATCGCCTCATGGGCAATCTTGTAGCGCGCGGCATTGTCGTCCGCCCGCCGCTGACCGAGAGAGGAGAGGGTGCGGCGTGCCAAATAGAAGATCAAGGCATAGGTGCCACCCATCGCCAGTGCCGAAATGAAGGCGACCCAGGGCTGAACGAAGATCAACAGAGCCACGAGGGAGATCATGCTGGTGGAATAGGACACCACGCGCATGGCGGGCAAAAGTGCCTCCATGATGATCCGCTCAACCTCGTAAAGCACCGATTTGCCAAGATCGGCGCTGTGATGGCTAAGAAACCAGACATAGGGCTGGCGCAGATAGGCTGCCAGCAGCCGGCTGCCAATGGCATGATTGCGCATATGGCTGAAGCGCGCGATCGCATAGTTGGTGGCGATCTTGCCAGCCAGCGCCAGAAGCACAAAGCCAAGCACCAGAAAACCCAGAAAGATCAGGAAGGACTGATCGCTCTGGAAATTGCCCCATTCGTAAATCCGGGACAAAAGCGAATGGGATCTGGCATTTTCCGGGTCGGCGACGGCGGCAAGAAACGGCAGGATCGACGCGATACCGACCATGTCGAGAATGCCGGAAATGATCATCATCGCCAGAAGAAGGAAAACCCGGCGCCTTTCGCGGGCACTTAGAAGGTCATAAAGTTTCTTGTAGGTCGAAATCATCCGCGCGTTTGTCCTGAATCCGGCCTGCCTACCAAGGCAAACCCAAGTGTCGTCTCTCTCTGTCTGGTCGCCGTCAGATGCCTGTGACCTTTTGCACGAAGTTTTGCCAAGGACCTATGGGAATTTGCACCTTCTTTTTCCCGGAGCGGGTTTCAAGTGGCAATTCAACGGTCAAGAGCGGCCATTCTGACACAGGTCAGCGGCGGAAATTCATGAAGGGCCGGCGGTTTCCCCGGGTTTAGTGAACTGGTTCTCGCGTTCTTAGGCCCGCAGGCAGCCAAGCGCCAGCCACGAGTGATTTCTGTCGGTGATTGTTTCGCCCCATGCCACGATGCGCCCCGCCGGGTCTTACTGGACGGGCCACCGTCACCCCTTCATTTCACCCGCGCGACAACATAGTCTGCCAGGTCTTCCAGCATGTCGCGCAGATCATGGTTGGGAAGGGGGGCCAGCGCCTCTTTGGCCGTTTGCGCCCAACCAAGGGCATCTTGCCGCGTCGCTTCCAGCGCGCCGTGACGGGCCAGAATGGCCAAGGCCTGGTCAAGATCGCCGTCCTTCTGCTCGGCCTGCTCTATCGTTCGCCGCCAGAAATCACGTTCGCCCTGATCGGCCAGCGCCACAGCCTTGATCACCGGCAGGGTCAGCTTGCAGTCGCGGAAATCATCGCCGACATTCTTGCCGATCGTCGCCGACGAGCCGCCATAATCCAAAAGATCGTCGACCATCTGAAAGGCGACTCCCAAAGCGTCACCATAGGTGCGCAAAGCGGCGACCAACCCGTCATTGGCACCGGCGATGACCCCACCAACCTCGGTCGCGGCGGAGAATAGCGCCGCCGTCTTGCCCCGCACGATCTGCAGATAAATAGTTTCGTCTGTCGCAAGATCCTGCGCGGCGGTCAGTTGCAGAACTTCACCCTCGGCAATCGTCGCCGACGCATTGGCGAGGATATCCAGCACCCGCAGCGACCCGGTTTCAACCATCAACTGGAAAGAGCGGGAAAAAAGATAGTCGCCCACCAGCACCGACGATTTGTTATCCCACAAAAGATTGGCCGTGGGCCGCCCGCGCCGCTGGCGGCTTTCATCGACGACATCGTCATGCAACAGCGTGGCGGTGTGAATGAATTCGACGGTGGCGGCAAGATGCAGATGGTAGGGGCCAAGATAGCCGCAAAGCCGCGCCGCCGCCAAAGTCAGAAGTGGGCGCAGCCGTTTTCCCCCGGCTTCGACCAGATGCGCCGTCACTTCGGGAATGCGCGGCGCATGTTCCGAGGCCATGCGCACCCGGATCAACTGGTTTACCTGTTCCATATCGTCGGCCAGATAGGCACTCAGCCGACTTTGCGGGTTCTGTTGGGTGTTGTCCAAACTCATCTTACTTTCGCAACCCGATCATTCCATCGTGACTTTTGAAAAAATGCCCCTAAATCATAGATCATGAAAGAGCTTTTGCGATCCACAAACCCGACCGACATCGCCTTTGCGACCGCGCTTCTGGATGGGGAGGGTATAGCGGCCTTTGAACTCGACGTCCACATGAGCGTCCTTGAAGGCAGCATCGGCATCTGGCCGCGCCGTATCATGGTGGCTGACCGCGATCTTTTCCTGGCCCGGGCTATTTTGCGCGACAATGGCATCCCCATTGCGGATGACGACAGGAAATGACCGGCTTTTCGGCGGCAGATTTGACCATCGACGGGTTTCTCGGCGGACGCTTGATGGTTGCCCAACCCCGCTATGGTTACCGCGCCGCCACCGACCCGGTCCTTTTGGCAGCGGCAACCCCGGCCCGCTCCGGCCAATCGGTGCTGGAACTTGGTTGTGGCGTCGGTGTCGCCAGCCTTTGCCTGTTGCACCGTCTGCCTGATCTGGCTGTGACCGGGCTGGAACGGCAGGCGGATTATGCCGAATTGGCGCAGCAAAACAGCAGGCGCAACAATCTGCCCTTGACGGTTCTGACCGGCGATCTGGGCAACGCGCCACCGTCACTGCGCCGCGAAAGCTTTGACCATGTCATCGCCAACCCACCCTATTTCAGGGCAGGCGGCGGAACGGCCGCGCAAGACCCCGGCCGTGAAAGCGCCCAGCGCGAGGAAACCCCCCTTGGTATCTGGGTTGATGCAGCCCTGCGGCGCTTGAAACCGGGGGGGTGGCTTACGATGATCCATCTGGCTGAACGTTTGCCCGACCTTCTGGTGGCCAGTCACGACCGCGCCGGATCGGCCGAAATCCTGCCCGTCGCGGCGCGCGAGGGCCGGGCGGCCAGCCGCATCATTTTGCGACTTCGCAAGGGCGGCAAGGCCCCCGCCCGGCTTTTGCCACCCCTTGTCCTGCACGATGGTTCGCATCACCGCGTCGACGGTGACGATTTTACCGCCCTTGCCCGCGCGGTCCTGCGCGACGGTGCTGCCTTACCGAATTTCGACCTTTGAACCC
>JBARVM010000302.1:0-6382 GCA_049646265.1 Paracoccaceae bacterium | reverse complement strand
CATACATGCCCATCGACCCGCCCATGAAGGTGAAGTCCTGCGCGGCTGCCACGATTGGGGTGCGGCGAATCTCGCCCTCTGCCACCAGCATCGCATCCTTTTCGCCGCTGGCCTTTTGCGCCGCCTTCATCCGGTCGGGATATTTCTTCTGATCGCGAAAATGCAGCGGGTCGGCAAAAGGCTCGGGCACCTTCACCTCGGTAAAGACACCGCCATCGAACAGAGCCTCGAACCGCTCGCGCGGGGTGATGGCCATATTGTGGTCGCAGTTGGTGCAGACGTTAAGGTTTTCCGACAGCTCGCGGTGAAACAGCATGGTTCCGCATTCGGAACATTTGGCCCACAGATTCTCGGGCACCTCCCGCCGCGAAAAGAGCGAGTTGATCTTCGGCCTGACGTAATTGCTGATCCAGTTCATCGCCTGCTTCTGTCTGTCTTTGATCTTTTCTCAGATAAGCCGATGCGCAGTGAAATGCAATCAGGCCCTGACGCTGACCCGTACGGCCAGCCAGCAAGCTACCGTCAACAGCAGCTGGACGGCGAAACCGGTCAGTGTGGTAAGAGGGTTCGACAGGTCCACTTCAGCCCGCCACAAAGCCATCCCGTCGAGATTACCCTTTTCTCCGATCAAAAGCATGGCAAGGACATTGTTGGCCATGTGGAAGCCGACCGCAGCCCCAAGCGCGCCGGTGCGCGCCGTCAGGTCGGCCGCCATCAGGCCGAAAAGCCCGGCCCAGACCGCCAGCATCGGCGCATAGACCCCATAGTTCTGGACATCATAATGCAGCAAGCCAAAGAGTGTCGACGGCACCACCGCCCAAAGCCAGGGCGTTTGAAATCGCGCGCCAAGCTGCTGCTGCAGATAACCGCGAAAGATGAGCTCTTCAGTGCCGGTCTGAATTAGAAGCCCAAGCAGAGCAAGCGGCAACCAAGGCAGAATTCGCGCAAGCGGCTGATGCCTTTCCACGTCGTCCGACAGAAGAAACAACGGAAATATCAGCAACAAAAGAGCGATTACCGCTAAAAAGCTGCGCAGAAAGTCTCGCCTTAAGATCCGCGCTGGCCCAAAAAGCGTCGCGGCAGAGCGTTTGTGCAAAAGCCGGGTAATGGCAAAGACCGCAAAAGAGCCTGCCAGAAAGCTGTACAAGATCAGGTTCAGGTAACCCGGCGAAAGTCCTGTCTGCACCCCTATCGAGACGGCGATGACACCGACAGGCCCGTAGAGCAGCTGCACTGCTGTCAGTAAAGCTACTGAAAGGCCGACATAGGCGACAACAATAAGGAGTGAACCGAGTACGGTGCGCCAGAGTTCGCTTGTGGGGCGGGCCACAGCCACGAATGACTGGTGTGACGGGCTGTTTTGTAAAAATCCAATCATGGCGCGACATTAGACAAGCCCCGAGAAAGCCGCAATGGCGCTTGCCGTGGCGACCGGTCGGCTTTATCCCTCAGCCAACCAGCGATTGACGAGGCTTCCTGTGGCAAGAAACATACCTCATTCGAATGGCCGCCTGTTCCGGGCCGCGCTTTGGGGCCCTTGCCTGGCAGTCGGATTTCTTGCGGCCTGCACCACAACGCTGGACGACGTAAGTGCCGCCGGGGTCTCCCTCGCCAATGGTCCCGGCGCACCGGCAAAGATGGCTACAGCGGGGAACAAGGTCATCATCGCCGGCCCGTCCGGCTTTTGCGTCGATCCGTCAAACAGTCACGACGGGGCAGACGGGGCCTTTGTGCTGATGGGAAGCTGCGCCTCCATCTCCCGCTCGCCCATCGCAACGCGACCCAAAACGCCAGCGGTCCTGACCGCCACTGTCTTTGAAGGGACGGGCGACGGCGCTGTCTTTGCCGATTCCTTCCCGCAGATGGCCAAGTTCCTCTCCTCCGAGCCGGGTCGCGCCGCACTCAGCCGCTCAGGCAAGTCGAGTTCAGTCAAGATCGGCCAGATCGCCTCTCTTGGTGATGTGATGTTCATGCGGGTCAGCGACGGATCGGGCGCGCAAACCCAAGAGATCGACGCCGAATATTGGCGGGCGATCTTTGAAGAAAACGGCCAGATCGTCACGCTGACGGTGCTGGGGCTGCAACGCTTTCCCATCGACGGCGCCGCCAAAAGGGCGCTTCTCGATCAGTTCGTCGCCAAGGTACGCGCCAGCAACTGACTGGTCGGGATGGCCAGCGCCGCTAAGTATTTGTAGACAGGTTCCAGATTAGAACCGACAGAGCTTTGACAGGGGGAGAAAGGCACAGTGTCGCTTGGCTGGCTGACCTTGCTGCGGCTGAGGATGCAGCGTGCCTTTTGGGCGCGCGCGCAGGATCGCCTGCCCCAAACCGACGTGCGCGACGCCCAAAGCCTGCGGGCAGAGGCGAAAAGGCTGCGCCGCACGCTCGACACTGTTATCGCGGCGGTCGAGAACAAGGTCGACCAGCCTCGCCAGATCGCCGAAGCCATGCGCCATGCCCCGCCCATGACCGATTGGGCCTGGCGCCCGTCGCTCTGGCGCAAAACCTGCGCGCTTGCCGGCTTTGCGGGTCAGCCCGCACCCTGGCACTTTGACACGGAAGTCAGCCTTCACCATGATTGCCCCCTGTCGCTGATCTCCGCCCGGCAGGTCCGACCGGCCGGCAATAAGGGCTATGGCCTGGCCATCGACCTTTTGGGTTTTGCGGGCAGTTATCTTTCCTTGGTGGTGCAAATGCCCGACGCGGCCCTTGCTGATCTGGGCAAGCGCCACATCATCTCCGTCGAGGTGAATCACAGGTCAGAGGTTCCGGCAAAGCTATTTGCCCGCCTGAATATCGTCTTCGGGCCCAATACTGAAAACATCGTGCGCGAATTTCACGCCAAGGAGCATGGGCTTATCGCCGAGTTTGATCTGGCCTATGCCGGTCTCAACGGGCAAGGGATCGAGCGCGCCTGGCTGGATATTCTGGTGGAGCGGCCTGCCGCAAACCGGCTGCTGTTCTACGATCTCTTGTTCTACCGGCGTCCGCGCGCGGAAATCTGAAGGGGTGGCAAAGATGACTGTCAGACTGCAGGACACGGGCCTTTCCAACGGTATCTGGCGCGGGCTGCTGGACAACGGCACCAAAACCAGGCCGGATCTGGTGCTGAGCTGTAACGGCGAATTGTTGGCCGATCTGCCGATAGAGATCGAGCCTGCGGCAAGTGGCGCATGGGCCTTGTCTGTTCGCCTTCCGGCCGAATTGCTCAACGACGGCTATCAGATCTTTCAACTGCTCGACCGGGCCAGTCAGAACAGCGTTGGTCAATTCGTCCTCTTCGCAGGAGGCGCCCCCCCTGCCGATCTGACGGCCGAAGTGGCGCTATTGCGCGCTGAGGTCGAGATGATCAAGCGGTCCATCCGACAGAATTCGCCCCAGAAACACGGCGAGTAGGAAAAAATCGCCCATGTGACGTCCGGTCGCGCATGACAGCGCCGCATTTCCCCCCCATGCTAGACGGGAATTGTTGGAGTTGTCATGTCACCCTACCCCCACCTTCTCGCCCCCCTCGATTTTGGGCATGTTACCTTGCCCAACCGGACTATCATGGGGTCGATGCATACCAATCTCGAAGAAATGGGCGACTGGAACCGGGTTGCTGCCTTTTACGCCGAACGGGCACGCGGTGGTGCTGGCCTGATCGTGACAGGCGGCATGGCACCAAATGCCGAAGGCGGCGTTTTTGCGGGTGCCAAGGGGCTTTTTTCAGCACAAGACATTGCGAACCAGAAAATCGTCACCGATCGGGTGCATGACTGCGGCGGACGTATTGCCATGCAGATCCTCCATGCGGGACGCTATGCCTATAACCACAATTGTGTTGCCCCGTCGGCGATCAAATCACCAATCTCTCCCTTCGTGCCACAAGCTTTGGACGAGGCGGGAATCGAAAAACAGATCGCCGATATCGTGACCTCTGCCAGCCGCGCCCGCGAGGCTGGCTACGACGGGGTCGAGATCATGGGTTCCGAAGGTTATCTGCTGAACCAGTTTCTGGTCACCCACACCAACAAGCGCAAGGACCGCTGGGGCGGCAGCTATGAGAACCGCATGCGGTTGCCGGTAGAGGTGGTTCGCCGGGTACGCGCAGCGGTCGGGTCAGATTTCATCCTTATCTACCGCCTGTCGATGATCGATCTGGTGCCCGACGGCTCCAGTTGGCAAGAGGTCGTCACCCTGGCCAAAGCCATCGAGGCGGCGGGTGCGACGATGCTGAACACCGGCATCGGCTGGCACGAGGCGCGGGTGCCGACCATCGCCACCTCTGTCCCGCGGGCGGCCTTTGCCTGGGTGACAAAAAAGCTGATGGGCGAAGTTACCATTCCGCTGATCACCTCCAACCGCATCAATGACCCCGCCGTCGCCGAAGCGGTGCTGGCCGAAGGTTGCGCAGATATGGTGTCTATGGCCCGACCCTTTCTGGCCGACCCGCATTTCGTGCAAAAGGCGGCAGCGGGGCGCGCAAGCGAAATCGCGCCCTGCATTGCCTGCAATCAGGCCTGTCTTGATCATACTTTCGCCGGCAAGGTCCCCTCTTGCCTTGTCAATCCCTTGGCCTGCAACGAGACTGAAATCATTCTCTCTCGCACCAAGACCCCAAAGAAAATCGCGGTTGTGGGCGCTGGTCCCGCCGGTCTTTCCAGCGCGTTGGCGCTTGATCAGCGCGGCCATCAGGTAACGCTCTTCGAACAATCAAGTCAGATCGGCGGCCAGCTCAATCTGGCCCGTCAGGTACCCGGCAAGGAAGAGTTTCACGGGCTCATTGCCTGGTATGAAACGATGCTGGGGCAAAGCCGCATTGATCTGCGGCTGAATTCTGCCGCGACCGCGGCGGGGCTTGCGGATTATGATGAAATCATCCTGGCGACCGGCGTGCGACCGCGCGACCCCGCCATCCCCACGGCGGCAGAGGCCAAGGTCATCACCTATGCCGACTTCCTTTCCGGCAAGGCCAAGGCCGGTGATCGGGTGGCGGTGATCGGGGCAGGCGGCATCGGTTTCGACGTGGCAGAGGCACTGGTGCAGCCGCATCCGAGCCCAACCTTGGCGCCCGAAGAGTGGCTGGAAGAATGGGGCATTACCGACCCCGCAAAAGCGCGGGGCGGGTTGGGCAAGCCAGCCCCAACCAAACCGGCACGCGCGGTTACGCTTTTGCAGCGCAAGCCCGAACGGCCCGGACGTGGCCTTGGCAAGACAACCGGCTGGATCCATCGCGCCACCCTCGCCGCCAAGTCGGTCAGGATGATCGGCGGGGTGAATTATGAAAGAATCACCGCCGAAGGGGTCGAGATAACCCACGGGCCAGGCCGCGAAAATCCCGCCACCATTGCCGCAGACACCGTCATCCTTTGCGCCGGGCAGGAAAGCGAACTGACGCTTGCCGCAGATCTGGCAGGTCTTGGGAAAAGCTTTCACCTGATCGGCGGGGCTGAATTGGCCAGCGAACTTGACGCCAAACGCGCCATCGATCAGGGCACGCGGCTGGCGGCAAGGCTGTAGCACGGGGCAGGAAAAGGCCAGCCGGTCAACAGCCCCGCTAATTGTCCTGCCGCACGATGTCCACGATCAGTACATCGCTGACCAGATCCCCGAGTACGGTCTTGGCCGCTTCGAACAGGGCCCCACGCAGGACATCCAAAGTGTTTGAGTTGGTAAAGGCGCCGTCAAACCCTCCGGCATTGGCATGATCGAAAAGTATGCGCAAAAACCGGTCGCGGAGCTTTGGTTCCGCCTCATAGACCTTCTGCGCCTCTCCCAGCCGCACCTCCAGATTGACCGACAGGATGATCAGGGACTGAACCGACTTCCCCTTGACCACGGGGACGATGAACTGATTGTTCAGCTTGACATATTCCTTGAGGTTCTCCGGGTCCGCTTCCTCATCTTCAGCCGTGGGCGGATGGGTGCTTTCCGCGACGCCGCTATCCCCGCAAGGCGACATCTCACTTGGCTCTGCCGGGTCGGGCCGCAGCGCCAGCCCAACTCCCACGCCAACTCCAAGGCCGATCAGGGCCAGAAATATCGGAAGTAACTTGCGCATGACTTGTCCTTAGAAGGGAAGCACCTGATCCAGAATCTGTTGTCCGTAACGGGGCTGCTGCACATCGCTGATCTGCCCACGTCCCCCGTAGGAAATCCGCGCCCCGGCAATCTTGTCATAGGTCACCTCATTCTGGCGGGCGATGTCTTCGGGCCGCACGAAGCCAGCCACGATCAACTCCCTGATCTCGTAATTGACGCGCACCTCTTGCGAGCCCTGAATGCGCAGCACGCCGTTCGGCAAAACTTCGGTAATGGTTGCGGCGATCCGCAGGGTCAACTTTTCCTTGCGCTGAACAGAGCCGGTTCCCTGAAAATTCGAGCTGGAGCTGGAATTGAC
>JBARVM010000301.1:0-7476 GCA_049646265.1 Paracoccaceae bacterium | reverse complement strand
GTGCGCGCCCTGCCGCGCGGAACTGGCCTCGCTTGACCGGCTGCAGGAAACGATAGGCAGCGAGGATTTTCAGGTTCTGACCATTGCCACCGGCCCGAACCCCGTCCCGGCGATCACCCGGCTTTTCGAAGAGGAGGGGATCGAACATCTGCCGATCCTGCGCGATCCGCGGCAAGGGTTGGCCCGGCAGATGGGCGTTCTGGCCCTACCGGTCACGGTGCTGGTCGATGCAGAGGGGCGCGAAATCGGCCGCCTTCTGGGAGAGGCCGCCTGGGACGGGCCCGAGGCACTGGCGCTGATCAGGGCCCTGGCTGCCCCTGCGCCTGTCCAACCCTGAATTCTGCCGGTGCAAGGCAGGCGGACCAATCTTTGCAATGTGGCGCCCCGATGCGGAACCGCCCTATATTGACCCATGAGCAGAGACCCGCGATTCGATCCTTTGTTTGAACCTCTGGCCATTGGGCCCGTGACGGCACCGAACCGCTTTTGGCAAGTGCCCCATTGTACTGGAATGGGCAATATCCACCCGCATGCGCTTGCCGCGATGCGCGCGGTCAAGGCCGAAGGCGGTTGGGGCGTGGTCAACAGCGAATATTGTTCGATCCATCCTTCATCCGACGACACGCCAGCGCCCTACGCCTCGCTTTGGGACGAGGGCGATGTGACCAACATGGCAGCGATGGTCGAGGCGGTGCATGCGCACGGGGCCCTGGCCGGCGTGGAACTTTGGCATGGCGGCCTGCGGTCGGGCAATGTGCTCAGCCGCGAAACCGCGATCGCACCGGAAAGCCTTCTGGCGGAAACCGTGCCTTGGCAAAGCCAGCGCATGGACCGACAGGATATGGCGCTCTTGCGATCCTGGCACAGGGCGGCGACGCGGCGGGCGTTGCAGGCCGGATTTGATATTGTCTATGTATATGCCGCCCACACCTATCTTCTGTCGCAGCTCCTCGACCCTGCGATCAACACGGGCCGCGCTGATCTGGGTGCGGGTCTTGGCAATGGATTTCGACAGCGCTGCCAGCTTGTCAGGCAGCTGATCGAGGACACGCGTGCAGAGGTTGACGGCCGCGCGGCCATCGCCTTGCGGATCGAGGTGACCAATGATTTTGACGGTGAAGGGGACGAGCGCGCCGCCTTCTTTGCCGAAATCGCCGGACTTGTGGACGTGTTTGACGTAACCATCCCCGATTACAGCCAGGAGATGGGACCATCGCGGTTCGTCAAGGAAGGATCACTGGAACCCCACATAGCCCATGTGCGGAAAGTGACGGGCAAACCGGTGGTCTCGGTTGGGCGCTTTACCAGCCCCGAAACCATGCTTGGCCAGATCCGCCGTGGCATTGTCGATTTCATCGGCGCGGCGCGCCCCTCGATCGCCGATCCGTTCCTGCCCGCCAAGATCCGCGAAGGACGGCTGGACGATATCCGCGAATGTATCGGCTGCAATATCTGCTATGCGCATGACGGGTTGGGCGCCCCGATCCGCTGTACGCAAAACCCGACGATGGGCGACGAATGGCGCCGGGGCTGGCACCCCGAACAGGCGCCCGCCGCGGTTGGCCGCTCATCGCCAGTCCTGATTGTCGGCGCTGGCCCCGCCGGGTTGGAAGCGGCGCTGACGTTGGCGCGGCGCGGCGCCTCTGTCGTGATCGCCGAGGCGGAGCGCGAGCTTGGCGGACGTGTGACGCGCGAATCCCGGCTGCCGGGGCTTTCGGAATGGGCAAGGGTACGCGATTGGCGCCTGCATCAGCTTTCAAAACAGCCGCAGGTCGAGATTTTCCGCGAAAGCCGCATGACGGTTCAGGATGTGCTGGACACCGGCCTGTCACATGTCCTCTGCGCGACCGGCAGCAGCTGGCGGCGCGACGGGCGCGGCCGGTCATTCCCCTTTGGCATCGAAAGTTTTGCCGATGCGCGTGTGTTGACCCCCGACGCTCTTCTTGCCGGTGCCAGACCCAAGGGGCCGGTAGTGATATTCGATGACGAAGGCTATCACATGGCCGCGGCACTGGCCGATCTTCTGGCCGGCGAGGGGATGAAAGTGACCTATGTCACGCCTGCCGGTCTCGTCGCCGATTGGACCAGCTACACCGCCGAACAGGCAGGCCTGCAGACCCGGCTTATCGAGCGGGGGGTGGAGATTGTGACCGCGAAAGTCGTCAGCGGGCTGATAGAGGGGGCGGCACGGCTGGCTTGCGTCTTTACCGGCAAAGAAACCCATGTGGATTGCGGCGGCCTTGTTCCCGTGACCTCGCGCGAACCGGATGACCGCCTTTGGCTCGACCTGCAGGACAAGGGCCTGACGGTTCTGGAGCGGATCGGCGACGCACGCGCGCCCGGTCTAATTGCCCATGCCGTTCATGACGGTCACCGCGCCGGGCGTAGCCTGTTTGCCGCACCCGAAAGCCTGTTGACGCGCCGTGAAAGGGTCGTCGTGAACTAGGCCGACAGATCCGCGTGGCGCGGGCAGCCGACCATATGGTCATTCACCATGCCGACCGCCTGCATGAACGCATAGGTGATCGTCGGCCCGGCAAAACGGAAACCTGCCTTTTTCAAGTCCTTTGACAGGCGCTCGGAAAGGGGCGTAAAGCCCGGCACCTCGGCCATGGACCGGAAATTGTTCTGCAACGGCCTGCCGTCAACATACCGCCAGAGGTACTGGTCGAACCCTTCTTGCTCCTGAATGCGGAGATAGGCGCGGGCATTGCCGATGCTCGCCTCTATCTTGGCGCGCGACCGGACGATACCGGGATTGCCCAAGAGCCGCTCCACATCCGCCGCGCCCCAGCTTGCGACAATTTCCGGCTGAAAGCCGGCGAAAGCCTCGCGAAAGGCGTCGCGCTTTTTCAGGATGGTGATCCAGCTGAGACCGGCCTGAAACCCGTCGAGGATCAGCTTTTCCCAAAGCGCCCGCGGGTCACGTTCGGGCACGCCCCATTCGGTATCATGATAGTCGACATAGACCGGATCGCTACCGCACCAACTGCACCGCTCAGACATTCGCACTCCTTAGCCGTTTACGTCTTCTTAGAGACAAGCACCGATGCTGTCTTCAAGAAGTTGGAGGCTCCGGATGGCTCGGGCGGATAAGATTCGAAGCAGGATAATTGATGCCACAAGGGGCAGCCCCCTGACGGCGGCAGCGTCGATGGGCGATCGGGCCACCATGTCGATGGTGCGTGCAGCCCTTGACCGCAAGGATGTCATGCTGGCCTTTCAGCCGGTGGTCCAGACCGGCAAATCCGACCCACCGGCCTTTTACGAAGGGTATATTCGCGTGCTGGATGAAAACGGCAAGATCATCCCGGCAAGGGACTTCATGGGTGTGGTCGAAACCGACGAAGTTGGCCGGATCATTGATTGCCTGTCGCTCGAAATGGGGCTGCAGGCTTTGGCACGGTCCGACAAGCTGCGGATTGCCGTGAATATGTCGGCACGCTCTATCGCCTATCCGGCGTGGATGCGGACGTTGCGGCAGGGCCTTCGCGCCACACCGTCCGCGGCAGAGCGGCTGATCCTGGAAATATCAGAGGAATCGGCGATGATCATGCCGGATGTCCTGTTGGTCTTCATGCGTGACCTGCAAAAGATGGGTATCTCCTTTGCGCTGGACAATTTCGGTGCCGGCATGACCTCTTTCAAGTTCCTCAAGTCATTCATGTTCGATCTGGTCAAGATTGACGGCCAGTTCATTCGCGGCATCGCCGACAATGCCGACAACCGCTGTCTGACCAAGGCGATTGCCGCCTTTGCCAGTCATTTCGACATGCTGACCGTCGCGGAATCAGTCGAGAATGAGCGGGACGCACGGGTGCTCGCAGAGATTGGCATTCACTGCTTGCAGGGCTATTATTACGGGGCGCCTACAGTTACGCCCCCGTGGATTCAGCCCAAACAGAAAGTGCGCGCCTGATAACTGCGCAATTTCGCCGAAAACGGTAATTTTCTTGCTCTTGGGTCCGCGGAAAGGCTTGACGCGCCCGCCGCTTTGACCATGCTGCACAGCGGCATAATTGCCCTCTTTGTGGGGGCCGCACCACGTCTTTCAGAAAGGACCCTTTCATGACCAACGTCGTAATCGTCTCGGCCGCCCGGACCGCGGTGGGTAGCTTCAACGGCGCTTTCGCCAATACGCCTGCGCATGAACTGGGCGCCGCCGTTTTGGACGCTGTTGTCGCCCGTGCCGGCGTCGACAAATCCGAAGTGTCCGAAACCATCCTCGGGCAGGTGCTGACCGCAGGGCAGGGACAGAACCCCGCGCGTCAGGCCCATATTCTGGCCGGTCTGCCGCAAGAAAGCTCTGCCTGGTCAATCAATCAGGTCTGTGGCTCGGGCCTGCGTTCGGTGGCGCTTGCCGCCCAGCATATTCAGCTTGGCGATGCCTCTATCGTGGCAGCCGGTGGTCAGGAAAACATGTCGCTGTCGCCCCACGTGGCGCATCTGCGCGCCGGTCAGAAGATGGGCGACATGAAGTTCATCGATTCGATGATCAAGGATGGTCTTTGGGACGCGTTCAACGGCTATCACATGGGCACGACAGCCGAAAACGTTGCCGAACGCTGGCAGATCAGCCGCGAGATGCAGGATCAATTCGCCCTTGCCAGCCAGAACAAGGCCGAGGCGGCGCAAAAGGCCGGCAAGTTCGCAGACGAGATCGCGGCCTTTACCGTCAAGACACGCAAGGGCGACATTGTCGTCGATCAGGACGAATATATCCGCCATGGCGCCACGCTGGAATCGATGACCAAACTGCGGCCCGCCTTCGCCAAAGAGGGCAGCGTGACGGCCGGCAATGCGTCCGGTATCAACGATGGGGCTGCAGCGGTTCTGTTGATGTCGGCGGACGAGGCGGCCAAGCGCGGCCTGACGCCCCTGGCCCGCATCGCAAGCTATGCCACCGCTGGTCTTGACCCCGCCGTCATGGGCGTTGGCCCAATCCATGCCAGCCGCAAGGCGCTGGAAAAGGCAGGCTGGTCCGCCGCAGATCTCGACCTGATCGAGGCGAACGAGGCTTTTGCCGCCCAAGCCTGCGCTGTCAACAAGGACATGGGCTGGGACCCGGCCAAGGTCAATGTCAACGGCGGCGCCATTGCCATCGGCCATCCGATCGGCGCGTCGGGCGCGCGCATCCTCAACACGCTTCTCTTCGAAATGAAGCGGTCGGGTGCAAAGAAAGGTCTCGCAACGCTGTGCATCGGCGGCGGCATGGGTGTAGCCATGTGCCTGGAAAGCGCCTGATCGCAACTTTTTGCTGCAAATGCGAAAAATACGGGCGCAATAATGTTGCGCCCGTATTTTCTTTTCGGTAACAGAATTTCAACCCAACTTACCCCCATAGGAGGAATCATGTCGAGAGTAGCATTGGTCACTGGCGGATCGCGCGGCATTGGCGCCGCGATTTCGGTCGCGCTGAAAAACGCCGGTTACAAGGTTGCCGCCAACTATGCCGGCAATGACGATGCCGCCGCCGCTTTCACCAAGGAAACCGGCATTCCGACCTATAAATGGTCAGTCGCCGATTACGATGCCTGCGCCGCGGGTATCGCTTCGGTCGAGGCAGATCTGGGCCCGGTCGACGTCTTGGTCAACAATGCCGGGATCACCCGCGACGCGATGTTCCACAAGATGACGCGGGAGCAGTGGAAAGAGGTGATCGACACCAATCTTTCGGGCGTTTTCAACATGACCCATCCGCTTTGGGGTGGCATGCGTGACCGCAAGTTCGGCCGCGTCATCAATATCTCTTCGATCAACGGTCAAAAGGGTCAGGCCGGTCAGGCCAACTATTCGGCTGCCAAGGCCGGCGATCTTGGCATCACCAAGGCCCTGGCGCAGGAAGGCGCGCGCGCTGGCATCACCGTGAACGCGATCTGCCCGGGCTATATCGGCACCGAAATGGTGCGTGCCATCGACGAAAAGGTGTTGAACGAGCGGATCATCCCGCAGATCCCTGTCGGCCGTCTGGGCGAGCCGGACGAGATGGCGCGGATCGTGGTCTTCCTTGCTTCGGACGATGCAGGTTTCATCACCGGTTCGACGATTTCGGCCAATGGCGGCCAATTCTTCGTCTGAGCCACCTGTCTTTCTCCAGCAAAGGCCCGCGTTTTCGCGGGCCTTTTTGCTTGCCAGTTCCGCATCTGTGAATGATGTAGGGCCAAAGGCAAAGGAAAGCGGATGCTCAAGGGTCGCGCCACTACCATCGGATTTTCCGCAATTCTGATGTGGGCCGCCCTGGCCTTGCTGACCATCTATTCCGCGCCGGTGCCACCGCTGTTGCTGAATACGATCTGTTTTGCCATCGGCGGCACGTTGGGCCTGATCTGGTGCCTTACCACCGGGCGGCTGGCCTTGCTTCGTACCGTACCGCTGAAGGTCTATGCCTTTGGCACCGCGGGGCTTTTTGGCTATCACCTTCTCTATTTCAGCGCCTTTCGGCTGGCGCCTTATGCCGAAACCGGGCTGATCGCCTATCTTTGGCCGTTGCTGATTGTGCTGATGTCCGGCCTTTTGCCCGGTGAACGGCTACGGCCCCTGCATGTGATCGGGGCCATGACCGGCTTTTGCGGTTCCGCCCTGATCCTGTTGAACAGCGGCGCGGGGTTTGCGCCTGAACGGCTGCCGGGCTTTGCCCTGGCCTTTCTCTGCGCGCTGACCTGGTCCGGCTATTCGGTGCTGTCGCGCAAGTTGGGGCAGGTGCCCAGCGAATCGGTAACGGTCTTTTGCCTAGCAACGGCGGGTCTGTCATTTGCGGCGCATCTGATGTTCGAGGTGACGGAATGGCCCGCAACCAGTCAGGCGTGGCTGGCCGTCATTGGCCTTGGCATCGGGCCGGTTGGCCTTGCCTTCTTTTTCTGGGATCTGGGGATGAAGCAGGGTGATATCCAACTTCTGGGTACCGCCTCTTACGCCGCACCCCTGCTTTCAACATTGGCCCTGGTCTTTTTTGGCGTGGCCGAATTGACCACCACCATCATTCTTGCCAGCCTGCTGATTACCGCCGGGGCGGCCTTGGCGGCTATTGCCGGCCGCCGCCCCCGGCGTGATCAAGACTGATCAGCTGCGGGCAAGCCGCGAAATTTCTTCCTTTATTTTCAATTTTCTCTTTTTCAGGTCGGCAATTACAAGGTCGTCCACACCTGGACTGCGCTGCGCCTCTTCGACCGCCTCCGACAGATGTTGGTGTTTCCGCTGAAGCTCTTGAACGTGAGACATCATCGACATCGCGTACTCCTCTGTTGTGGCCCGTAAGCGAATTGCAACATATTCCGCGAGTCGTGTCACAGGGAAAAGCACTTCAATGTAAAAGAAATGTTGCAAGGCGGCGGAACATCGCTGCCTGACAGGGGTTCAAAGGTCGAAATTCGGTAAGGCAGCACCGTCGCGCAGGACCGCGCGGGCAAGGGCGGTAAAATCGTCACCGTCGACGCGGTGATGCGAACCATCGTGCAGGACAAGGGGTGGCAAAAGCCG
>JBARVM010000300.1:0-11681 GCA_049646265.1 Paracoccaceae bacterium | reverse complement strand
CGTTTCACCAGAGACACGGATGATCTCGACACAATTGACCGCACCGTCTGCACCGCCCAGCGCCCCCTGCGGTCCGACGCGACCGTGATCCATCACGAAACTTGCCCGCGCGCCACCCCGCAAAAGCTCTCTCTCGTAATCCAGCCCAAAGCCGCCGCGATGGCGCCCCGCCCCTCCAGACCCTTCATGCAGGGCATAGCGACGGTAGAGCACCGGGTAATTTTGTTCCATGATCTCGACGGGTGGGGCCTTGGAAATACCAATGGTCGAACAACCGTTCGACAGCCCGTCATGATCGACATTGCCGCCGTAGCCGCCGCCAGAGATCTGATACATCACATAGTCGCGGCCCTTTTCGGGATCATGGCCGCCAAGGCCGAAATTGCCCGAGGTACCGGCCGGTGCTGCGGTCACCCGGTCTGGCAAGGCCTTGACCAGTGCAGCAAAGACCGCCTCGGCGATCCGCTGACTGACTTCGGCCGCGCACCCCGACACCGGGCGCGGATAATGGGCATCAAGAAAGGTGCCCTCGATACCCAGAATGGTAAAGGGTTCGAAGGCGCCGGCAGACATGGGCACTTCGGGAAAAATATGGCGCATCGCAAGATAGACCGAGGAATAGGTCGTGGCGCGCACCGAATTCATCGGCCCCATGCAGGGCGGTGAGCTGCCGGAAAAATCGAAGGTCAGGCTATCGCCCTGCCGGGTTACGGCCAGCGCTATGGTCAAGGGTTCATTGACCACCCCGTCGCTGTCGACAATCGCGGTCGCGTGCCAGATGCCTTCCGGGATCAGCCGCACATTGGCCGCCATCTGCCGCGCCGCCAGCCTGCGCATCTCGCCGATGGCGGCACTGACCGTCGCGTCGCCATAACGGTCCAGGAGCGCCGTCAACCGCGCCGCGCCCACATAAAGGGCAGAGGCTTGCGCCGTCACGTCGCCGATCCGCTGTTCGGCCACACGGATGTTGGAGCAGATGATCTGATAGATTTCCTGATCCATCTCGCCCTTCTTGAAGAGTTTGACCGGCGGCAGCCGCAAGCCTTCCTGTTCGGCACTGATGGCGCTGGCCGAAAAACCGCCCGGCACCGCCCCGCCCGTATCTGGCCAATGGCCAGTGTTGGAGAGCCAGCAAAAGATGGCGCCCTCGCGGTAAAAGGGCATGGCAAAACGCACATCCATCAAATGGGTGCCGCCAAGATAGGGGTCGTTGACGATATAGATATCGCCCGGCTCTGGCGGGCGCGTCGTGCCCTCAGCGATGCGGGCGATCAGATGGCGAGTCGAAAATTGCATGGTACCGACGAAAACCGGCAGGCCGCGCGCGCCCTGTGCGATCAAGGCCCCATCCGCCGCCGCATAGATCCCGTCCGAACGGTCGTCAGCCTCGGCAATCACCGGTGAAAAGGCGGCGCGGGAAAAGGTCAGGTCCATCTCGTCGCAGACCTGCTGCAGACCGGCCTGAATGACCGCCAGAGTGATCGGGTCGAGGGGCGGGGTGTCTCTGCCCGCATGTGGCTTCTTTGACCCTGTCATCCGCCTGCCCCGCCTATGGTGATCAAAAGATTGCCCTCCGCATCGGTGGCCAGCCTGTCGCCCGGTTCGACCACGATGGTCGTGTCCATCTGCTCGATGATCGCCGGGCCGACCAGTGCGGCGTCGGCGGGCATGTGATCGCGCCAGTAGACCGGCGTTTCCTGCCAGCTGCCACCAAACCAGACCGGCCGTATGCCGCGACAGGCCTCGGCCAAGGTCGGCCGCCTGCCAGCCGGGTCGATCAGCCGGGTCAGATCCACCGGCCGCCGCCGCCCGATCACCGAACAGTTGAGGTTGACAAGACCGGCGCGGATGGTCTGCAGGGCAACGCGGAAACGGTTGAAATAGGCCGCCTCGAACGCGGTCTGCAGATCGTCGCGACTGGGGTTTCCATCGGGCAGCGGCACGCGCAAGAGATGCGTCTGGCCAAGAAACTGCATGTCGGCGGAAATCTCTACCCGCACATCCTCGACCGGCGTCGCCTCTGCAGCGATCAGACGGCGGCCTTCGGCCTCTTGCGCGGCCCAGATGGCCTGCACCTGCGCCATATCCACGGCATCCAGCGGCCGGTTCACCGTGCGCACGAAATCATGGCGCAGATCCGCCACCACACAGCCAAGCGCATTGGTGATGCCGGGGCGGGCCGGCACCAGAACCGACGGAATGCCCAGTTCCCGCGCCAGGGCCGCCGCATGAAGCGGCCCGGCCCCGCCAAAGGCAAACAGCGTAAAATCACGCGGATCGGCGCCGACCGACAGGGAAACCATGCGGATCGCACCTGCCATATGAATATTGCCAAGCGTCAGAACCGCGTCTGCCGCCCGTTCGGCGGACAGGCCAAGAACCGCCCCTATCTGCCCGTCAAACGCCGCGCGCACCGTCCCCGTCGCCTCGCCGAACCGCTCGGGCGACAGCCGCCCCAAGAGAAGATTGGCGTCCGATATTGTCGGTCGGGCGCCGCCCCGGCCATAACAGATCGGGCCGGGATCGGACCCGGCACTTTCCGGCCCAACCCGCAACATGCCGCCCGCATCGACCCAGGCGATAGAGCCGCCGCCCGCCCCGACGGTCCGCACATCGACCATCGGCACATGGATGGGCATGGCATATTCCACCTCTATCTCGTTCGAGACGGGGGCCTGACCGTTCCGCACCATTGCCACATCGGTCGAGGTGCCGCCCATGTCATAGGTGATCAGATTGCCGATACCGGCACGCCGGCCAGTATAGACCGCCGCCATCACGCCAGAGGCAGGCCCCGACATCACCGTCTTGACCGCCTCTCGCGCCACCATGCCGGAAGAGACCATGCCACCATTGCCATTCATCACCAGAAGGTCATGGCGATAGCCCTTGTCCGCCAGCCCGTCGGCCAGTCGTTTCACATAACGTTCCAAAAGCGGCTGCACGGCGCCATTGACCGCCGCCGTCACGCCCCGTTCATATTCGCGGCTTTCGGACAAAAGCGCATGGCCAAGCGTGACATAGCCATTGGGCCAGATATCCCGCGCGATTTCGGCGGCGCGACGCTCATGCGCGGGATTGGCATAGGCATGCAGAAAATGGATGACCAGACTTTCACAACCCGCCGCCAGAAGCTGCCGGATGGCAGCGGCCGTCGCCGCCTCGTCCAGCGGGGTCAGGATACGGCCGCGCGCATCCATCCGTTCGGGCACCTCCAGCCGCAGATCGCGCGGGATCACCGGCTGAAATCGCCCGACCATCCCGTAAGGCTGCGGCCTTGTCCGGCGGCCAAGCTCCAGCACGTCCCGAAAGCCCTGCGTGGTGATCAGCCCGGTCCGCGCCAACTTGCGTTCCAACACCGCGTTGGTCGTCGTCGTGGTGCCATGCACCACAAGATCGAGCCGCCCCATCTCGGCCCCTGCCGCGTCAAAGGCGGCCAAAACGCCGTTGGCCTGATTGTCGAGTGTCGTCGGCACCTTGGCCAGGCTGACCGCGCCGCTATCACTGTCGAAGATCAAAAGATCGGTGAAAGTGCCGCCGACATCCACACCGGCCACAAGGCCCGAGGCCGCACCAGCCCCGGTTCCTGCTCCGCGTTTCTGTCCCCGATCCCCGGCCCGGCCCACCGCTCAGACTCCCACATATTTCTGAAACTGCGGCGCATCGGCCCGCAGCCCCGCCGCTGGGATCAGCTCTGCCACCGTTCCCCCGGTCATGAAGGCAACCCGGTCGGCAACTGCCAGAACCGCATCGACCCGCTGCTCGACCAGAATGGTCGCGACACCCGTTGCCTTCAGATCACGCACCGTTTCGCGGATCAGGGTGATCATCGACGGCTGCAACCCCTCCGTTGGCTCATCCAGTAGCAGGACCTTCGGTTCCAGACAGAGGGCGCGGGCAATGGCCAGCATCTGCTGTTCGCCACCCGAAAGCGTGCGCGACACCTGCCCCAACCGCTCACGCAGCCGTGGGAACAGGTCCAGCACATGGTCGCGCACCCGCCGCCCCTTGCCACGGGCCATCAGGCCGATCTCCAGGTTCTCGGCCACGGTCATTTCGCCAAAAAGCCGCCGCCCCTGCGGCACCAGCCCGACGCCTTCGCGTGGCACCAGATGGCCGGCAAGCGCCGAAAGATCGGTCTCTCCCAGCCAGATCTTCCCCGCCGTCACCGGCAATTGTCCGGCGATACATTTCAAGAGCGTGGATTTCCCCGCGCCATTGCGGCCCATCACACACAGAACCTCGCCCGGCTCCGCCGCAAGACTGAGGCCGCGCAAGACCTGCACCTGACCATATTGCGCATCTATCCGATCAACCTTTAGCATCCGCGCCCTAACCCCCGAGATAGGCGGCTTGCACCGCCCCGTCAGCGCGGATCTCAGCGGGCGTACCGCTGGCCAGAACCTGCCCGAAATTCAGAACCGTGATCCGTTCGGCCAGATCCATCACCACATCCATATTATGTTCGATCAAAAGGATCGTCGTCGCGGGCACCAGACCGCGAACCAAACCCTTGAACCCTTCGATCTCGCCCGCGGCAAGCCCCTGTGTCGGCTCGTCCAGGATCATCAGGCGCGGCCGCAAGGCCAGCCCCATGGCAATCTCCAATATCCGTTGATGGCCATAGGACATGGTTCCGGCGATCTGATCGGCATGGTCCTGCAACCCGACCCGGGCCAAAGCCTCCAGCGCCTCCGGCCGCTGGCGGCGGGCAACACCGCGCCCCTGCACCGCCAGCGCCACATTGTCGTAAACGCTGAGCCGCGCGAAGATCTGGGTGATCTGGAACGTATAGGCGATGCCCTGCCGTACCCGGGCATGGGCGGGCATTCGTGTAATGTCGCGCCCGAGAAATTCGATCCTGCCCGCCTCTGCCGGGACGCGGCCTGACAAGAGGCTGACAAAGGTGGTCTTTCCCGCACCATTGGGACCGATCAGCGCATGGATCTCACCCTCTTTGAGGTCGAAATCCACTCCATCGACGGCCCGTAGCCCACCGAAATGCCGTTGCAGCCCGCGCGCGGTCAACAGGCTCATGGCAGCCACCTGACCCAGCGGTCGCGGATGGCGCCAAGAATGCCCTTGGGCGCAAAAAGCACCAGCGCCACCAGCGCCACGCCCACCACCAAGAGTGTGGCCGATGTCAGATTGCCCGCATAGTCGATCAGGTAAAACATCACCAGAACCCCGACAAAGGGGCCCAGTACCGTCCCCGCCCCGCCAAGCAGCACCCACAGCATCGGCAGGATCGAATATTGAACCGAGGCAAGCGAGGCGCCGGCATAGCCGAACATCACCGCATAGGCCGCACCGGCCGCACCGGCATAAAGGCCCGACAGGGCCAGCGCCGTCAGCTTGACAGCAAAGGGATTGTAGCCAAGCATCCTTGCCCGGTCCTCGTTCTCCCGCATGGCCACCATCACGCGCCCAAAGGGGCTGCGCACCAGCCAAAGGCAAAAGAGCATCCCCACCCCATAAAGCAGCAAGGCCGCCCAATAGCGGCTTTCGGCCTGCGACAGATCAAGGCCCGCCACCTGCCGCAGCGCCTGCGGGATGACGATCCCCTCGTCGCCACGCGTCCAGCGGCCCAGATATAGGATGGTCAGATAGCCCGCCTGCGCGAACATCAACGTGACGATCATGAAGGCCACCCCCGCCGTCCGCAGCGCCAAAAGCCCTACCGCCCCGGCCATGACCCCGCCAGCCAGAAAACCTGCAACCATGCCTGCCCCGGCGGGCCAGCCCGTCAGAGTGATCGTCAGGGACGTGGCATAAAGCCCCGCCGCAAAGAACAGCGCATGGCCAAGGCTAAGCAGCCCGGTATAGCCAAAGGCGATGTTGTAGCCGGTCGCATAGGTGGCCAGCACCAGTATCTTGCCCATGTTGGAATGATGATAGTCCGGCAAGAAAAACTGCCCGGCAGCCAGAAGGCCGATCAATCCGACATGCGGCCAGAGAACCTGCTTTTTCATCCAGCCCCCTTGCCGAAAAGCCCCTGCGGCCGAAAGACCAGCACCATGGCCACCAACAGCGTCGCCACGATTTTCGCAAAGGTCGGCGGAAAGAAGAAGGCCGCCGAAAGCACCCCGTCAAGTATCCCGATGAACAGGGCAGCAACCAGCGTGCCGCGCAGGCTGCCCAACCCGCCGATGATCACCACGATGAAGGACAAAAGCAGCGGATCGGCGCCCATCAGGTAATGGGCCTGCCGGATCGGCACCACCAGCACGGCGCCGAGTGCCGCCAAGGCCGCCCCAAGGCCAAAGACCCCGGCATAGACCCTGTCGACATTGATGCCAAAAGCGCGGGCGGTTTCGCGGTCTTCCTGCGTTGCGCGCATGATCAGGCCGATCCGCGTCCGGGTCAGCAAAAGCCAAACAAGCGCCAGCAACGCCAGCGCCGCACAGATGACAAAAATCTTGTAGCCGGAATAGCCGAACCACGGCAGTTGCAGGCGGATGTTGAAGGGCGCCGCAACCGGGCGGGCATCGGGGCCAAAGATGCTCAGCGCCGCCTGCTGCAGGATGTAAAGAACCCCGATCGTCGCGACGATCGTCGGCTCTGGCGCATAATTGAGCCGCTTGAGGATCAGCATATCGGTCGCCACCGCAACCGCCGCCACCACGAGGGGGCAAAAGATCAGCGCCACGGCAAAGGCCAGCGCTGGCGCGCCGGGTATCCATTGGCCGACAAACCAGGCTAGCACCGCACCCAGCATGAAAAATTCGCCATGGGCGACATTCACAACACGCATGGTGCCAAAGGTCAGCGACAGGCCGACAGCGGTCAGCGCCAGCACCGCTGCCGTTACCGTGCCCTCCATCACCGCCAACAATAAGAGTGGTCCAAAATCCATGAGAAAACCGGCGGGGGTTATCCCCCCGCCGAAAGGACCTAGAAGGACTGCGAGGTGTAATCCACCTCATCAGGATACATGCCATCCTCGATCGAGGTCTTGTGCACGACGTTCAGCCGCCCGCCCTCGACCTTGGAGATATTCTGCACACCAAAGGCCTGATGGGTCTTGCCGTTGAAGGTCTTGGTGCCCTGGGGGTGATCCTCGCCCTCGTCAAAGCCGGTCATCGCCTCTATCGCCTCGACCAGTTTCTGCCGGTCGGCGGCGGACTGGTAGCCCGATGCTTCCATCCCCGCCTTGATGACGCTCAGCGTTTCCCAGGTCGAGAACATGTGGCTGTAGGTCGCCACATCCGCCGCATCTGCGGCCGAGGCGCCATTGTCATCAACACCGACAGCGGCGCGATAGGCGGTTTCGGCATCAGACGCATCGGCCTGCTTATAGCGCGGGTGCGCCTCCCAGAAATGCGAACCATCCAGAAATTCGAGACCGGGGCTAGAGAAATCCACACCTTCGAGACTGTCGATAAAGCCGAAAAGCTGCGGCCCGTTGCCCGGCCCGTAGAACTCGCCGACCTCCTTGACAAAAGTCAGCACCGCAGGGCCGACCATGACGTGGTAGAGCACCTCTGTCTCGGCCGGGATCTGCGGGAAATAGCTGGTAAAGGAGGTTTCGGTCGGCGGAATGGCGATCTGTGCGATCACCTCGCCGCCTTGCGCGGCCACTGCGGCAGTGAAGAAATCGCGATGATCATGGCCAAAGGCGAAGTCCGGGAAGATCATCGTGACCTTCTTGCCAAGGGTCGAGGTGACAAAGGGCGCCATCGCCTGCACCTGGCTTTTCACATCGGTGATGCCGGGCTGCAGGGTCCAGCGGTTCAGCATGCCGCTGGCGACATGGTGGCCTTCGGAACAGACCAGATAGGGGACTTTCAACTCTGCCGCGCGCGGCGCTGTACCGATGACCACATGGCTGAAGAGCGCGCCAAAGACCAGATCGCAATTGGCCTGTGTCGCCAGCTTGCCAAAGACTTCGCCGCCCCGGGCCGGGTCGGTGCCATCATCTTCAAAGATGATCTCGACCGGGCGGCCATTGATGCCGCCCGCGGCATTCATCCGCGCCAGTGCAGCGGTCGCAGTGCGCTCATACCACCGCCCGTAAGAGGCACCAATACCTGTGCGGTGCAGCTGAAAGCCAAGCCGGATCGGTTCGGCTGACTGGGCATGGGTATAGCCGGGGAAGAACCCCGACGCGGCGACCGCGCCTGCACCTGTGGCAAGGCCGGTCAGAACCGAACGGCGGTTCGGCAGTTTCTTGGTCGGTCCAAAGCTCATCATCGTCTCCTCTGCAGGTTGGATGCGTCCCTTACGTGGCGCACCGTCGTTGTTTCATGAGCCTTCACACAACAATCCTTATTTTTCAACCAATTACCGGTGCGGACAAAAGCCACAGACCGAAACAGGTGTAAAGAACCATCAGCGTCGCAACCGGAAGATGTGCCGCGACAGGCAGTCGCAGATCGTCGCGCCTGGCAATCCGTTCGGCCAGAAGGATAGCCAGGAGATGGGCCCCCAGAATCATCCCATATTGCACCAGCCAGATGACAAGGACCGCCCCTTTTTGCGACAAAAAGCCCAGCGCGATACTCGGCCCATCCCCATAGGCACCCGAAAGCCAGCGGCGCGGGTCGAGAAAAGTGGCCAGCGCGTATTGGCCCTGCACCAGAAGCGACAGGAAATAATGCGCCAGATGATAGCCCGTGGCGATGGGCAGAAAGCTGACCAGCAGGGGTGCGGCGGCGGCACTGCCAAGGCGGTTGTCCCCTTGGCCGGCGAGCCGCATGCCAAGCCAGACCGCGCCAAGGGTCAGAAGGCTCATCCCCGCCCAGGCCGCCAGAAGCCCCACGCTGTTCGTCACCATCAGGGCGCTGCGGCCGGGGTATTCGAGCGGCTGAAAACCATTGGCCGAAATCCATAGAAAGGTCTGATGCAACCCGTCGAAACTGACCGAGGCAAGGGCAAGTGTCACAAACGCGATCTGGCTGGCGCTGAGCCCCGGCAGTGTCAGGATCTGCGCGCCGGGCCAGCCGCCCATCACCGTGACCTGCCCTCGATCCTGCCCGCGCTCCTGACCATAGCGCGCCCAAAAGGGGGCGATGCGCGCGACAAGGCTGAAGAAGACCGTCAGGAACTCGGCCTTGTCCAGCCATGCCTCGCCCTCCAGCACCGCCAGTGCCGCGATCCCCAGCCAATAGGCGCTGACAAGCAGCGCCAAATGGCCCGGATCCGCCGGCGTGACCGAAACGATCTCGACCCAGGCAAAGAGAAAGAGGCCCGCGACAGCCGGCCAGTGGCCAAGCCGCGCAAGGCCTATGCCGCCGCGCCGCCCCAGCATCCGCCGCAGCAGACGCACCGGCCCGACCCAGGGGTTAAGGTCACGCCAGACATTGCCGAAGATCGCCGAGATCAGCGTCAAAAGCACCCAGATCACGGTCCAGACCAGCAGCGGCAAAGGGTTCGACAGCGGGTCGCGCGACCCCCAGAACCCCGCCAGAACCGCCGCCAGCAAGAGGGCGCTGGCCAGCCAGTTGGTCAGCCCATCTGGCAACAAGGCTTGGCGCTGCCAAAGCACGCGGGCGCCAAAGCCGGGCAGGCGCGCCCCGGCAGCCGCGGCAAGCGCCGTCAGCGCCACGGCAAACGCGGCGGTCAGAATGAATGGGCCGGTTGGCAAGGTCAGCACGATGCCCCGCTCACCCGTATGGGCAAGCGCCGCCAATGGCAGCAGGAGGGCCGCACTCATTGCCAGAAACGGGCGCCAGAGGATAGCCATCAGCGCAACCCGTCCTCGCCCTTGATCGCATCGGCGGCCAAGCCGCCCATGCGGGCGTGAACCCGTCCGCCACAGGCCATCACCAGCGCAAAGAGGATCTCGTCCGGGCGCGGCCCATCAGGCATGCTGACCGTCATCGCATCGAAATGGCTGCGCACATAGGCGGCGTTGATATGACCGATCGGCACATCAAGCGTAGCGCCCATGCCGCCCACCTTTTTCGAGGAAGGCACAATGGCGCGGCTTTCCCCCAGAAGTTCGCGCATCGCATAGCCCCCCGGCACATGCCAAAGTGCGCCATGTTCCAGCTCTCCTCCCGCGCCGACGAGCGCACCCTTGCCGTAGGCGTCGATCCCGGCGCGACCGCCCAGCGCCGCGATCAACCGGCCTGCCATCATCAGACCCAGCGGTTTCAGATCCTCCATCGCTGGTTGCAGATCCTCCTCATAGCGGCCCGCGAACGGGTTCGACACCAAGGCGACCGCCGCCGCGCGACGACGGGGGCCTGTGGAACCGGATGTCGGTGCGGGACCCCCGTCATGATGAATTTCCTCGATCTGCAGGGTCAGCTTTCGCAGGTTAAACGCGGGCAAGGGCATCCTCCAAAATCTGTTCACTCATCGGCGGCCTCTCGGACAGTGCCACAGGGGCTTTAGCCCAGACCAGCCCCGGCAGCTTTGCATTCATCATACGAACCTCTCCCTGAAGGAAAAGGGCAGCCGCGACGATCAGTCCGCGATCAGCCGCAGCACGCGCCGCCACCAGCCCGGCCGAAAGGGCGCTATCACGCTCTGCATCCGTCAACGGACCGACGGCCACAGTGACCCGGCGTTGGCCTAAATCGCTTTCGGCCTTGATCGCGCAGGCAGGCCGTCGCCCGATCATCGGGTGGCCCGGCAGATCGACGGCATTGGCGATCACCGTGGCCGCCGCATCGGCCATGGCGGGGGTGGGGGCCAGCACCGTCACCGCATCGGCAATACCCAGCGAAAAGGAGCGGCCGCGCCAGCCAGATGTCGCGATGCCACGCACCGGACTGTCGGCATGAACCGTCAGACGCTCGCCCATGCCCGGTCGCGCGGCAATCGCCGACGTCAGGCTTTCCCCGGGGCCGAGGAAAAGCGCAATATCGCCGCCGTTATTGACATAGGCCCGATCAATGCCGGGGCCGACCAATGCTGCCAGAACCTCCTCCGCCACCGCACCGGCCACGGCGGCCATGGGCGTGATGAACAGGGGTTGGTAAGGCGCCACCGCCGCCGCCATCCGCCGCGCCACCGGCCCTTTCAGCACCGGGGCGGGCCGGTGACCGACAGGCTGGCGCAGAGCAGGCAGTTCTGCCACCAGCCCGGCCAGAAGGCCGGAAAAGCGCGCAGCGGCCCGCTGATAGGCCGCACTCTTGGCACCCGCGTCCCCCCAGGCCTCGATGATCAGATCAATCGGCCCTTCTTGCAGATGTAACCGGCCATCGGCGAAAATGCGGGCTTGCACGCTCATTCCGGCACCTCCGGCCAGGGTTCGATCCTGCCCGAGGTGGCATATTCCCCGCCCGCATCGGTGATCTCCTCAAGGCTTCGGATTGCCGCGCTGTGGCCGCCCATCTCCTCGAAAATGTCGCGTGGCAAGGTGAATTCCAAGGGCGCCACCAAGGCCGGGGTCGGCACATAGCCAAAGGCCCCAGCCGGGAGCCGCGTCACGTCCACCATGAAGGTGATGCCGCCGCCGGGCCAGACATAACATTCCGCCCCGCCAGCGGTCAGCCTTGTTTCCCCCGCCTGTACCGACCTGGTCAGGCGCACCGGGTTCTTCGTTGCCCCCGCCCGCAAGGAGCCGCCCGCGCCACCGACGAAAAGCACCGTGCAAAGCGAGGGCTCGCAATTCTCGTCGATGCGCGCGACGGTGGCGCGCAGGGCTTCCGGCAGGGGTTCCTCTACCGGTTCCAAAGCCGCGTTCAGCCGGTAAAAGGCATAGTCCTCGCCCGTGGTCGAGATCATCA
>JBARVM010000299.1:0-2575 GCA_049646265.1 Paracoccaceae bacterium | reverse complement strand
CCCGAACGGACCGCTTGGTGCGATGATCGCGGCCAAAAGCCTTTCGTCGCTGATCCTCTGGGGGCCGCCGGGCGTTGGCAAGACAACGATTGCCCGGCTTCTGGCCGATGCAACCGACCGGGCGTTTGTGCAGATCAGCGCCATCTTTTCCGGTGTGCCGGAACTGCGCAAGGTCTTCGACATGGCGCGGATGCAGGCCCGTCAGGGGCGCGGCACGCTGCTTTTCGTGGACGAGATTCACCGTTTCAACAAGGCTCAGCAAGATAGTTTCCTGCCGCATATGGAGGATGGCACCATCCTGCTCGTCGGTGCCACAACCGAAAACCCGTCATTCGAGCTGAACGCGGCACTTTTGTCCCGGGCGCAGGTTATCGTGCTGGACAGGCTCAGCCTTGCCGATCTGGAACGGTTGGCGCAGCGGGCCGAGGCGGATCTGGGCCGGGCCTTGCCGCTGAACGGACCGGCACGCGAAACCCTCTTGGAGATGGCAGACGGCGATGGCCGCGCACTTTTGAACCTGATCGAGCAGGTCGATGCCTGGCGGCTGACCACACCACTGACACCCGATCAGCTGGCCGAAAGGCTGATGCGGCGCGCGGCAAAATATGACAAGTCCGGCGATGAACATTACAATCTGATCTCGGCACTCCATAAGTCCGTGCGCGGCTCCGACCCGGATGCAGCACTTTACTGGTTCGCCCGCATGTTGGAAGGGGGCGAGGATCCGCGCTTTTTGGCGCGACGCATCACCCGCATGGCGGTCGAGGATATTGGCCTTGCTGACCCGCAGGCCCAAACGATCTGCCTACATGCCTGGGAGGTCTATGAAAGGCTGGGCAGCCCCGAAGGCGAATTGGCGCTGGCAGAGGCGGTCGCCTATCTGGCGTTGGCGCCCAAGTCGAATGCGGTCTACGTGGCCTATAAGGCGGCGCGCGACATGGCGCGGCGTACCGGCTCGGAGCCGCCGCCAAAACATATCCGCAACGCCCCGACCCGGCTGATGAAGGAAGAAGGGTACGGCGCTGGCTATGCCTATGACCATGATGCCGAAGACGGGTTTTCCGGGCAGAATTACTTTCCCGACGGGGTCAAGCGGCCGGTTCTTTACCAACCGGTGGAACGCGGCTTTGAGCGAGAGCTGAAAAAACGTCTGGACTGGTTTGTCAAACAGCGCAGTCAGCGGCAGGGCAACTAGCTGCGCCCCGATGCCGGCCGACTTGACAACCGCCGCTGCCCGACCCAAGGAGGGCGCTATGATCTTCTCGGTATTGCAGGTTGCACTCGGCGGGGCCGTTGGTTCTGTACTGCGCTATCTGACCAGCCTGCTGGTCGGGGCGCCGCTGGCGACGCTTGTCGTCAATGTGGTGGGCAGCTTTGCCATGGGCCTGCTCTTCATCCTTCTGGCCAGCCGCACACAATTGCCGCCCCTCCTGATGACCGGCCTTCTGGGCGGCTTCACCACCTTTTCCGCCTTTTCGCTCGATGCCTTGCGGCTTTGGCAGGCGGGGCAGGCGGGGCAGGCGGCGCTTTATGTTGTGGGGACGGTGACGCTTTCACTGGCTGGGGTGGTGCTGGGGGTCATGTTTGGCCGGGGGCTGGTGGCATGAGTGCGGTCAAGATCATGACAGTTTCGCAGGACGAGGGCGAACAGCGGCTGGACCGCTGGCTGAAGCGCCGCTTTGCACAATTGACCCAGGGTGCGGTGGAAAAGCTCTGTCGCACGGGGCAGGTTCGGGTGGACGGGGCGCGGGCAAAAGCCTCGGACCGGGTGGCGCCGGGCCAGTCGATCCGCGTGCCGCCCTTGCCGAGCAGCCCTGCGCCGGACCTGCCGCGCATGGACAAGACCTCAGCGGCTGACATCAAGATGATCCAGGCGGCGGTCCTGTGGAAGGATGAACATCTGATCATCCTCAACAAGCCGCCGGGGTTGGCGAGCCAAGGCGGCTCTGGTCAGGGCGAACGCCATGTTGATGGTCTGACCGAGGCCCTGAAATTTGGCTACAAGGATCGGCCAAAGCTGGTGCACCGGCTCGACAAGGATACATCGGGTCTTTTGATGCTGGCGCGCACCGACCGGGTGGCCCGCGCCCTGTCAGAGGCGCTGCGCCACCGCAATACCCGCAAGATTTACTGGGCCGCAGTTGCCGGGGTTCCGCATCCGCGCAAAGGCTCGATCAAGTATGCGTTGATGAAGGCGCCGGGGCGTGGGCGCGGCGGCGAGGGTGAAAAGATGGTCTGCATCCATCCTGCCAAGGTCGCCGACTATCCCGACGCCAAGCGCGCCCACACCGATTACTTTGTTCTGTGGTTTCTGGGCAGTCGCCTGTCGTGGCTTGCGATGGAACCGGTGACGGGCCGTACCCACCAGTTGCGCGCCCATATCGCCGAGATGGGCCACCCGATCATTGGCGACGGAAAATATGGCGGTTCGGCGCAAGAGAATATGGGCGATGGCTGGGGCGCCATGGTCGGTGGCGATATCAGCCGCAAACTGCATCTCCATGCCCGCAGCCTGACCATCGAACATCCGATCAGCAAACGGCTGATGACCTTTACCGCGCCCTTACCGGATCAC
>JBARVM010000298.1:0-2681 GCA_049646265.1 Paracoccaceae bacterium | reverse complement strand
CCTTAGCTGTCTGCGCAGAACCTAACGTCTGCGGTCCTTCCGTCTTAGGGCCAGAAGGGCCGATCAGATATCGCCAGTCTGCGCGATCTGGCTGGCAATCAGTTCGATACCTTCGGCAATCCGGCTTTGCACGCAGGAAGAATAGGCAAGCCGGTAATAATTCCGTGGCGCGGCCGTCGGATCAAAGAAGATCTCTCCCGGCTCGATCAGCACACCCTTGGCGCGCAGTTCTGCCGCCAACTGCCCGCAATCGACATGATCAGGCGCCTTCATCCAGAAGCTTGATCCGCCAAATGCCGCGGCGCCCGCCACCTCCAGCCGATGCTGTGCGATAGCCTCTGCCATGGTCTGGCGCCGCTTGCGATAGGACTGGGCCATGCGGCCCAGAAGGCTGTCGTAGTGGCCAAGGGCCAGAAAATAGGCGGTGGTGCGCTGCATCAGCCCCGGCGGGTGGCGCATGACAGAAGCGCGCAGGGACCGCACCTCGCGGATGAAAGGTTCAGCGCCGACCATATAGCCAAGCCGCAGCCCTGGAAAAAGCGATTTGGAGAAAGAGCCGAGATAGATGACCCGCCCATCCTCGTCCAATGACTTCAGCGCTGGCGAGGCGGGTTTGAGAAAGGACATCTCGAATTCATAATCATCCTCGACGATTACAAAGTCTTCTTCACGTGCGCGCCGCAAGAAATCGCGCCGCCGCTGCATCGGCATGGTGGCGTTGGTGGGGCTTTGGTGGCTGGCGGTGGTAAAGACCACATCGGCGCCGGCCGGAATATCTTCGGTCGGCAGGCCGTCGCTGTCGACATTGACGAAGGCGCGGGCGCAGCGGTTCTGCTGCAGGATGACCCGCAGGCCGGGGTAGCAGGGGTTTTCGTGCACTGCCATGCGGCCCGGGCGCAACAACACTTCGGCGGCCATCCACAGGGCGTTCTGCGCGCCCATGGTGACGATCACCTCCTCTGGTCTTGCGGTGATGCCCCGCCGGGGCAGGATCGTGCGCACGACATATTCGATCAGCAATGGATCGTCGCGCGTGTAATAATCGACCGACAGCGCGTCGAAATCCTTGCGCCCCAGCGCCATCATCGCGCAAGCGCGCCAATTTTGATGGTCAAACAGGGAGGCGTCGGCCTGACCGTAGATGAAGGAATAGGGGTAAGACTGCCAGTCTGCTGGTTTTTCCAGATTTGGCGCGGAAGAGAACCGAGCGCCGGTCAGCTTGTTCCAGTTGACAAGATCCGCCCGCTTTTCCGGCGAAGGGTCGAATTTCGGCGGTTGTGGCGCATCCGCCGACACGAAATAGCCCGACCGCCCGCGCGAACTGAGGTAATCGCCCGCCACCAGTTCAGTATAGGCCAGCGTCACGGTGATGCGGCTGATGCCAAGGTAATCGGCCAGACGGCGGCTGGAGGGTAGTTTTTCGCCCGGTCGAAAACGACCTGTGCGGATACCGTCTGCCACAAGAGTTCTGATCTGCTGTTGCAGCGTGCCGTTGAAGCCAGCGACAAGAAAGAAAGATTCCGCCGGAATAGGCATTCTGGACCTATGGGATTGCGTCTGGACTTAATGCCAGAGAACCTATTCCGGCACGCGCGTCAACCCTGCGGCGAAACCTACGGCAAGCGCCGACTGTTTCGAAAATACAGGAAATAGTCGGGGAATTTCCTTATTGCCGTCACATGAGCCGGTCTTCTTGTCCCAAACAGGTTTGACCGCCAGCAGAGAGTCAGCATGCAGTCGCAGGATCAGCCGCAGATCGGCGGATATGGCCAGAGTCAGGAGGCGGGCTTGGCGGGGCAGGGTACGAAACGTGCCCTATGTCTTTTCGGAGCATGCCTGTCGTTTTCAATTGCATTGGTCATGTTGGCCGCCATCTGGGCTCGGACGATCAACCATGATACCGCCTGGTACCTACTGGCGACCCGCGAATGGCTGGAGGGGGCGCGGCTTTATGTCGATTATTACGAAGTAAATCCGCCGCTGAATTTCTACTATACCGTGCCTGCGCTCCTCTTGGCGGATATGACCGGGATTTCCGACGCCAATGGGCAATATCTGCTGACCTCTTGCCTGATGTTTGTCAGCCTGTTCTGGTGTTGGCAGCTTATGGGCATCGACGGGCGTCTTGGCCTGGCCCGTCGCACAGTCCTGCTCATCGGTTTCGGGGTGGCATTCACCCTGCCGGCGCTGGCCGATTTTTGCCAGCGAGAGCATCTGTTGGTCATGTTCGCCGCGCCCTGGCTTGTGGCGCAGGCAGTGCAGGCGAAGGCGGTGCAGGTGAGGGCGGCGCACCCGTCACTTGTGGCCCCGGCGGCATTCGCGGCATTGGGTATCTGTCTGAAACCTCATTTCCTGCTTTTGCCGCTGACCATCACCCTTTGGCATGTCTTGCAGGCAAGATCATTGCGACCGATCCTGTCCCGGTCCAACCTGGTGATCTTTTGTGTCGGGCTCGCCTATACGCTGGGCGCCTATCTGCTTCATCCGGCCTATTTCCATGACATTATTCCGCTGGTCCGCGCAGTCTACGGCGACATAGGTGGCACAAGTCAAAGCGTACTGATGCGGATGGCGCTGACTTTAGTGCCTTTTTCCATCGCTGGTCTGGCGCTTCTATTCAGTCGGACGCGGCCCGCGGGAACGTCTGTGTTTTTGCTGGCGAGCCTTGGTGGGCTGTTGAG
>JBARVM010000297.1:0-5484 GCA_049646265.1 Paracoccaceae bacterium | reverse complement strand
GCATCCGCGTCTTGCGCGGCGCCAAAGAGGCTTTCGGCGGTGACATGGCGATCGCAACCATCGCCAACCAGCAAAGAGGCCAGCGCCACGCGCTGCCGTGTCGGGCGCAGGCCCGCACCCTTCAGCCAGTTGATACCGCGTTCTTGAGGGGTTTGCGTCATTCTGTCCGTTGTTGTCGGTTTCCGTTACACCCCTTTATAGCCTGCGTATGTGGCAAAATTCAATCCGGCGAAGCGCCGCAGTCCCGTCCCCGGCCTCTTGCCCTTTCGTCAGGCGGAATGGTAGAGGGAAAAAGGTAATAGATTGGGGGTCTCGAATGTCAGCATTTCCGACGAGTTTCAGCAAGGAAGACCTGTTGAAATGCGCCCGTGGCGACTTGTTCGGGCCCGGAAATGCCCAGCTTCCTGCGCCGCCGATGCTGATGATGGACAGGATCACCGATATTTCGGAAGATCGCGGCGAACATGGCAAAGGCCACGTGGTGGCCGAGTTTGATATCACCCCGGACCTTTGGTTCTTTGATTGCCATTTCCCCGGCAACCCGATCATGCCAGGCTGTCTTGGCCTTGACGGGCTTTGGCAGTTGACCGGTTTCAACCTTGGCTGGCGCGGTTGGCAGGGGCGCGGCTATGCGCTGGGCGTGGGCGAGGTAAAGCTGACCGGCATGGTCCGTCCCGACCGCAAGATGCTGACCTATTACGTCGATTTCACCAAGGCGGTGCAGACCCGCCGCCTGACCATGGGTGTCGCCGATGGCCGGGTGGAGGCGGACGGCGAGGTGATCTATCTCGTCAAGGACATGAAGGTCGCGCTCAGCGAGGCCTGATCAAACACGAAACCCCCACAGGTTCAACGGCGCCGGGCCATTCACGCCCGCCGCCGCTCTTTTCGCACCCGCTCAGAAGAAGCCGAGCTTGTTGGGGTTGTAGCTGACCAGCATGTTCTTGGTCTGCTGATAATGGTCGAGCATCATCTTGTGCGTTTCCCGCCCGATGCCGGACTGTTTGTAGCCGCCAAAGGCCGCATGTGCCGGATAGGCGTGGTAGTTGTTCACCCAAACCCTACCAGCTTCGATGGCGCGGCCAAAGCGGTAGGCACGCGTCCCGTCACGGGTCCAGACACCGGCGCCAAGACCATACATCGTGTCATTGGCGATCTGCAGCGCTTCCTCCTCGGTCTTGAAAGTTGTGACCGAGACGACAGGGCCGAAGATTTCTTCCTGGAAGACCCTCATCTTGTTGTGGCCCTTCAGAATGGTCGGCTGGATGTAGAAACCGCCGGCAAGATCGCCATTGAAGCGGGCCGCGTCGCCACCGACCAGAACCTCGGCGCCCTCTTCGCGGCCGATGGTCAGATAGGAGAGGATTTTGTCCTGTTGTTCCCGGCTTGCCTGTGCGCCGACCATCGTTGCCATTTCACGCGGATCGCCCTGTTTGATGGCTTTCACCCGCGCAATGGCGCGTTCGATGAATGCCTCATAGATGTCTTCCTGAATCAGCGCGCGCGACGGGCAGGTGCAAACCTCCCCCTGATTGAAGGCGAAAAGCACGAAACCTTCGAC
The DNA here is from genome assembly GCA_049646265.1 of Paracoccaceae bacterium. Lineage (GTDB taxonomy): Bacteria > Pseudomonadota > Alphaproteobacteria > Rhodobacterales > Rhodobacteraceae > TMP-24. Next base: position 3,923 of record JBARVM010000297.1, on the reverse strand, counting down.
CGCCTTGTCAAGAAAGGCATCGTCTTCGGCCATCACGTCCGAGAAGAAGATGTTAGGGGATTTCCCGCCAAGTTCGAGCGTGACCGGTATCAGGTTCTCTGTCGCGGCCTTCATGATGATCCGGCCGGTTTCAGTCGAGCCGGTGAAAGCGATCTTGGCGATGCGGGAACTGGTTGCCAGCGGCCCGCCGACGTCGGGGCCCATCCCGTTCACGATGTTCAGCACGCCCGGCGGCAGAAGGTCGGCAATCAGTTCCGCAAATACCATGATGGCCGCCGGGGTCTGCTCTGCCGGTTTCAGCACGATGCAATTGCCAGCGGCAAGTGCGGGCGCCAGCTTCCAGGCCGCCATCAGGATCGAGAAGTTCCACGGGATGATCTGGCCGACTACGCCGAGCGGCTCGTGATAATGATAGGCGACAGTGTCGGCATCGATTTCCGACATGGTGCCTTCTTGACCACGCAACACGCCCGCAAAGTATCGGAAATGGTCTATGGAAAGTGGAATGTCAGCCGCCGTCGTTTCGCGGATTGGCTTACCATTGTCCCATGTCTCGGCCTGCGCCAGAAGGTCAAGGTTCGCTTCCATCCGATCAGCGATCTTCAATAGAACGCCCGAGCGTTCCGCCGCCGATGTCCTGCCCCAAGCGTCCTTGGCAGCATGGGCCGCGTCGAGCGCCAGTTCGACATCTGCCGCATCGGACAGCGCGACCTGGCACACCACAGAGCCGGTGATAGGGGTAATATTGTCGAAATACTTTCCGCGGACTGGCGCGACAAAGCGGCCGCCAATAAAGTTGTCGTAACGCGATTTGAATGGCGAGCGGTATTCGCCCGCGATCTGGGTCATTTCGTTCATGATGCTCCTCCTGCATTCCGGGTCCTCCACCCGGGTGCAAAGACCATCTATCGCAAGCCGGGATACGTCAGCCCGGGTGATTCATTCTTCGGAATTGGATTGTCTCAGTTCTGAGACAGATCGGGGTGCTACTCGCCGATACCCAGTCGTCTCATACGCCGGTAAAGCGTCGCGCGACCGATCCCGAGGCCGCGCGCAGCCTTCGAAATATTGCCGTCCGCCCGGGCCAAAGCCCGAATCACAGCGGCGCGCTCGGCTTTTTCCAGACCCACCGGCCCGTCGGCGCGACCAAGAACATCCGAGGCAGGGCGCAACTTCAATGCGCCCTTCGGTTCTAGCCCAAAGGTCCGCCGGGCGCCCCGCGTGGCGCCGATGATCAGGTCGTCGCCGTCCACGGCCAAAAGCACCGAGCCATCGTTACTGTCACTGTCCGCGACGACGATTCGGGCATCCGGAAAACTTGTACGGAAGAAGTCCGCCTCGATCGCTTGTGCGGCTTGTGCAACCATCGCGCCTATAAGCCGATTATAGGCCTCTGTATGGTCAACGCGGGCTGATGAAACGTCGAGCGCGGCTAACAGCCCCCCATCCGGGCCAAAGATCGGTGCGTCAAGACAACTCATCCCGATATTGCGCACAAAGAAATGTTCGTCCCGATGGATGGTGACGCGCCGCATTTCCGCAAGGCAGGTGCCGATGCCGTTGGTCCCCTCGCTGGCCTCGCTCCAGTCCGCGCCGATGCCAAGGCCCCAGCCATCAAAAGCCACGGCATCCGCTTCCGACACGCGCCGGTCAAGAACAAGCCCGGCGTCATCGGTCAGGAACACACCACAGCCAGAAAGCCCGACCAGCCCAAAAAGATGATCAAGCCGTGGCGTCGCAACGCGCATGAAACGTTCCAGCCGTTCACGGCGGCATTCCACATCTGCCTCACCCAATCGTTCGGGGACACGATTATCGGACGGGTCGAGCCCGTGCCGTTTTGCTGACCGCCGCCACGAGGCTGCCAAGGGAGAATGTGCGGCAGCCGAGGATGAGTTCACGGCAGTGATGACCTTGTCTATATGGTGTTTGCTCTGCAAGGCCGGATCCTCCTCGCGCGGATGGTAAGCACGGGCAGACCCTAAAGCAACTCTGCTATAAAGTGGCTCTGTCAGCAAAGCACGACGCTGCTAACTGCTTGCGCCGTGCCCCCCGGGTGCCCTAGACAGAAACAAAGCAGAGTCATGGAGGCAACATGCGCCGCGTCGTCATCACCGGGATTGGGATCGTCTCGCCCATCGGCAACAATGCCGCCGAGGTAGAGGCTTCTTTGCGTGCCGGCCGCTCGGGGATCGTTGCTGCACCCGAATATGCCGAACATGGTTTTCGCAGCCAGATCCACGGCGAACCGCAGATCGTGCTCGAAGACCATATCGACAAGCGCAACCTGCGATTCATGGGTGATGGGGCAGCCTACAACTTCATCGCCATGGATCAGGCTGTTGCCGACAGCGGGCTGGAGGAAAAGGACATCTCCAACGAACGTTCGGGGCTGATCATGGGCTCTGGCGGCCCATCGACCAAAAGCTTTTTCCGCGCCCACAATATCGTGCGCGAATCCGGAAGCCCCAAACGCATGGGGCCTTTCATGGTCACCAAGGGCATGTCCTCGACCAATTCGGCCTGTCTGGCCACGCCCTTCAAGATCAAAGGTGTCAACTACTCCATCACTTCGGCCTGCTCGACCAGCGCCCATTGCATCGGCAACGGGGTAGAGCTGATCCAGATGGGCAAGCAGGACATCGTCTTTGCCGGTGGTGGAGAGGAGTTGGATTGGACGCTTTCCTGCCTCTTTGACGCGATGGGGGCCATGTCATCGAAGTATAACGATACACCCACAACCGCGAGCCGCGCCTTTGACGCGTCGCGCGACGGGTTCGTGATTGCAGGTGGCGGCGGCGTTGTGGTGTTGGAGGAGCTTTCGCACGCGTTGGCGCGCGGTGCCAAGATCTATGCAGAGGTGACGGGCTACGGCGCCACCTCCGACGGTCATGACATGGTTGCACCGTCCGGCGAAGGCGGCGAACGGTCGATGAAACTGGCGCTGTCCACCCTGCCAAAGGGCCGCAAGGTGGACTATATCAATGCGCATGGCACATCGACCCCCGCGGGCGACGTGACCGAGGTAAAAGCAATCCGCCGCGTCTTTGGCGAAGGCAAGGTGCCGCCGATCTCATCAACCAAATCCCTGACTGGCCACAGCCTGGGCGCAACAGGTGTACATGAGGCGATCTATTCGCTGCTCATGCTCAACGGCCGTTTCATCGCCGGTTCCGCCAATGTGACGGAGCTGGACCCGGAACTGCACCCGGACGAGATCGCCACGAAGCTGCGCGAGAATGTCGAAATCGACTCTGTGCTTTCCAACAGCTTTGGCTTCGGCGGCACCAATGCAACGCTCTTGATGAGCAAGTACCAGGGGTAGTCGGAGATGGCCGGACTGATGCAGGGCAAGCGCGGGCTTATTATGGGCGTCGCGAATGATCGCTCCATCGCATGGGGTATTGCCAGCGCCATGGCTGCCGAGGGGGCGGAACTAGCCTTTACCTATCAGGGGGAGGCTTTCGGCAAAAGGGTTGAACCGCTGGCCGCCTCGCTTGGGTCGGACATTCTGGTCGACGCCGATGTGCAGGATGACGCCTCGCTGGACCGGGCCTTTGCCACACTAAAGGAAAAATGGGGCAAGATCGATTTTCTCGTCCATGCCATCGCCTTTTCCGACAAGAACGAGCTGACGGGCCGTTTCATCAATACCAGCCGCGAGAATTTCAAGACCTCCCTGTCGATCTCCTGCTTCAGCTTCATCGACGTGGCGCGCCGCGCCGCCGAGATCATGCCCGATGGCGGCACGTTGCTGACGCTGACCTATCAGGGGTCTAACCGGGTGACGCCCTTTTATAATGTCATGGGCGTGGCCAAGGCGGCGCTGGAATCCTCGGTCCGCTATCTGGCCAATGACCTTGGCCCGCAAGCTATCCGCGTCAATGCCATCTCTCCCGGCCCGATGAAGACTCTGGCGGGGG
>JBARVM010000296.1:0-2374 GCA_049646265.1 Paracoccaceae bacterium | reverse complement strand
TCCTTGTCAAAGGGACCAACCTCTTCCACCGCACGCCCGTCGGCCAGCGTATAGAAAAGCCGCCCCTTGGCGGGCGCATAGACCACGCCGCGCTTGGGCAAACCATCTTCGACATAGGCGATATTGACGGTGAAATCGCCGCGGCGCTGCACAAACTCCTTGGTACCGTCCAGCGGGTCAACGATCAGAAAGGTGCTGACCTGTTGCCCGTGGCTGCCTGCCTGTTCTTCCGTAACCAAGGGAACCTCTGGAAAGGCCGAACGGAGACCGCTTGCGATCAGCGCGTCGGCCGCCTCATCCGCGGCGGTCACGGGGCTATCGTCAGATTTCGTGCGCACCTCGAAATCGGGCGCATTGTAAATCTCCATGATTCTGTCGCCGGCTTCCAAAGCCAGCCGACGCATCACCACGCTCAAACGGTCAAGATCCACCAGAGTTCCTTTGTTTTGTCTCAGATTACATGTAGACGGCATCGCACTTATGCTAAACTGGTAAAGGAACGGCAAGATTTCACATGTCTAACTTGCCGATAATGAACGTCGGAACGGGCCGCAGATCATGTTCGTCGTAAAGCGACAAAAGCGAAGCAGGCTGTCGGCGGCATATGAGATTGCCGTCTTGATCTACCACAGTGCTGCACGCGAAGCGCGAGGCACACAGGCTAACGCGTTTTTCGGCCTCGTGCTGAATATCCTGATGTCCATGGTCTTTGTCGTCGCCATCTATATTACCATGACCCTGCTTGGTGCGCGAACATCGGCCTTTCGCGGTGACTTTGTTGTCTTTCTGATGGCGGGGGTCATGTCTTACATGACCTATAACAAGACCATGTCAGCGGTTTATGGCGCGGCCGGGCCGACTTCCGCCATGATGTTGCATGCGCCAATGACCACCGCTGTTGCCATCGCCTCTTCCGCGATCAGCGCGCTTTATCAGCAGATTCTGACCAGCATCGTAATGTTGGGCGGCTATCATGTTGCCTTCAAACCCGTAGAGATCAACGATCCTTCCTACGCCTTTTTCATGATGCTGGCAGCATGGGCCTTTGGCATCGGATCGGGCATGGTTCTCTTGGCCATCAAACCTTGGCTGCCAAAGATCGCGCCGCTGCTGATGATGATCGTCAAGCGCGTCAATGTCTTTGCCTCAGGCAAGATGATGGTCGGGAATATGATGAGCTTTACCCTGCTGAAATTCTTCGACTGGAACCCCCTGTTCCATACGATCGACCAGATGCGCGGGGCGATTTTCATCAATTATGTGCCGCGCAATTCCTCTACCGAATATGCGCTGACGATCACTTTCGCGCTGATCGCAATCGGCCTGATGGGGGAGTTTTTTAGCCGCCAGCATGCTTCGGCCAGTTGGGGCAAACGCTAGGCGCGGCCAGCCGTCGCCGAAAGGCTTAGCGGGTCCACCCCGATTGATCGCAGCGCGCTTTCCCATTTCATCTGATCGCCGGTGGAGAAGACCAGTTCCTTTGTGGCGTCGCAGGTCAGCCAGCCATTGCTCATGATCTCGCTTTCCAGCTGGCCAGGGCCCCATCCGGCATAACCCAGCGCCAGAATCGACCGTTCCGGCCCGTCGCCAACGGCCATCGCCTGCAAGATATCCAATGTCGCTGTCATTCCGAAATCTTCATCGACAAGTAGCGTCGCCCCCTGACCGCTGTAATCAGAGGAATGGAGCACAAATCCACGGGTGTTTTCCACAGGGCCGCCAAAATGGATGCCCAAATGGCGGGTGCCGCTGCCCTGTTCGATACCCAGCTGATCCAGAAGCTGACCAAAATTCAAATCAGGCGCAGGCTTGTTGACGATAAGGCCCATGGCCGCCTCTTCGGAATGGGCGCAGACATAGATCACCGCGCGTTCAAACCTTGGATCACCCATGCCGGGCATCGCTATCAAAAGTTTTCCGGCAAGATCCATCGCGGGCCTCCTGCCTCTAAAGTCGGCCAACAGCGGGATGAATTCAAGGGCAGGCAGTGCTGCCTACACGGGGAAATGACGGCAATTTGATTCCTCTTCCGGCAAGAAGCGCCTATGTAGGCGGAATGAGACATCTTTTTGCCAGAACCATAGCGTTGCTGCTCAGCGGCTTTACTATCGGACCAGCGCTGGCCGACCAGATCCCCGACGACCTGATCCGCGCAAATCTGCGCTCTGGCTGGCAGACGCCGCAGGGCACCTATATGACCGCACTGCAACTGACGATGGCGCCGGGTTGGAAGACCTACTGGCGCGCTCCGGGCGATGCGGGCATTCCGCCAGAGTTCACCTGGAAAGGCTCCGACAATATTGGCGCTGTCGCCTTTCACTGGCCAAGGCCAGAGGTTGTGGTTGTCGGCGGTTACCGCACCATCGCCTATAGC